>CAZUYO010000170.1:0-6438 GCA_964624725.1 uncultured Thermodesulfobacteriota bacterium | reverse complement strand
ACCGACAACTACGCCCAGGGCTACTTCGTGTACGACTCGAAGAAGTCGGGCGGGGTCACCGTGTCCCACCTCCGATTCGGGCCCCGGCAGATCCGCAGCGCCTACCAGATCAAGAAGGCGAGCTTCGTCGCCTGCCACCAGTTCACCTTCGTGGACAAGTACGACGTGCTGGAGTTCGCGGCGCCCGGGGCGGTGTTCCTCCTGAACGCGCCCTACGGCCCCGACGAGGTCTGGGACCACCTGCCCCGGGAGATGCAGGAGCAGATCCTCGAGAAGAACCTCAAGTTCTACGTGATCGACGCCTACGAGGTGGCCAAGAAGACCGGCATGGGGGTGCGCATCAACACCATCATGCAGACCTGTTTCTTCGCCATCTCGGGGGTGCTGCCCCGGGACGAGGCCATCGCCAAGATCAAGGGCGCGATCCAGAAGACCTACGGCAAGAAGGGCGAGGAGATCGTCCGGAAGAACTTCGAGGCCGTGGACGAGACCCTGGCGAACCTCCACGAGGTGAAGGTGCCCGGCCGGGTCACGGCCACCCGCACCCGGCCGCCCATCGTCTCCGACGCGGCGCCCGAGTTCGTGAAGAAGGTCGAGGCGCCCATGATGCTCCTGAAGGGCGACGAGGTCCCGGTGAGCCTCCTGCCCCCCGACGGCACCTTCCCCACCGGGACGACCCAGTGGGAGAAGCGAAACATCGCCCTGGAGATCCCGGTGTGGGATCCCGACACCTGCATCCAGTGCACCAAGTGCTCGTTCGTGTGCCCCCACGCCACGATCCGGCCCAAGATCTACGACCCCGAGGTGCTGGCAAACGCCCCGGCCACCTTCAAATCGGCCGACGCCAAGGGCAAGGACTGGGCGGGCAAGAAGTTCACGATCCAGGTGGCCCCCGAGGACTGCACCGGGTGCGGCCTGTGCGTGCAGACCTGCCCGGCCAAGAACAAGGCCGACCCGAAAAAGAAGGCGATCAATCTCCAGCCCCAGCTCCCCCTGCGGGACCAGGAGCGGGAGAACTGGGCCTTCTTCCTCACGATCCCCGACCTCGACCCCTCGATCTTGAAGGCCGACGTCAAGGGGAGCCAGCTCCGGCGGCCGCTCTTCGAGTTCTCGGGGTGCTGCGCGGGCTGCGGCGAGACCCCCTACGTGAAGCTCATGACCCAGCTCTTCGGCGACCGGCTCCTGATCGCCAACGCCACGGGCTGCTCCTCGATCTACGGCGGGAACCTGCCGACCACCCCCTACACCACCAACGCCGAGGGGCTGGGGCCCGCCTGGGCCAACTCGCTTTTCGAGGACAACGCCGAGTTCGGCCTGGGGTTCCGGCTCGCGGTGGATAAGCAAAAGGAGATGGCCGAGGAGCTCCTCAAGGGCCTGGCGCCCCGGATCGGCGACGACCTGGTCACGGCCCTCCTCACGGCCGACCAGTCCTCGGACGCCGGCATCCGGGAGCAGCGCCAGCGCGTGGCCGCCCTCAGGGAGAAGCTCGCCGGCCTCGACGACCCGGCGGCCCGGCGGCTCGCGTCGCTCGCCGACTACCTGGTCCGCAAGAGCGTGTGGATCCTCGGGGGCGACGGCTGGGCCTACGACATCGGCTACGGCGGGCTCGACCACGTGCTCTCCATGGGCCGCGACGTGAACATCCTGGTCATGGACACCGAGGTGTACTCCAACACCGGCGGCCAGATGTCGAAGGCCACCCCGCTGGGGGCCGCGGCCAAGTTCGCGGCCGCCGGGAAGGCCAAGCCCAAGAAGGACCTGGGCCTCATGGCCATGGCCTACGGCGACGTGTACGTGGCCCGGGTGGCGTTCGGCGCCAAGGACCAGCACACCGTGAAGGCGTTCGTGGAGGCCGAGTCGTACCCCGGCACCTCCATCATCATCGCCTACAGCCACTGCATCGCCCACGGCTACGACCTGCGCCACGGGTGCGAGCAGCAAAAGAAGGCCGTGGAGTCCGGGTACTGGCCGCTCTACCGGTTCGACCCCAGGCGACGGGAGCAGGGCCTGAACCCCTTCCAGCTCGACTCCAACCCGCCCAAGATCCCGCTCGAGGACTACGTGTACCAGGAGACCCGGTACCGGATGCTCCAGCGCATGAACCCCGAGCGGGCCAAGCAGCTCCTGGCCGCGGCCCAGGAGGAGGTGCGGCGGCACTACGCGCTCTACGAGCAGCTCGCCCACCTCAAGATGCACGGCCTGGAGGGCGGCGCCGCCGAGTAGCGGCGCGCGTGCGGCAACACCGAAAGGGCCCGTCGGTTGACGGGCCCTTTTTTTGCGCTACCGTGGCGTGCGGGGAAACCACGGAGGACACGGAGAGCACGGAGAAAATCGGGCGGGAATGCCCGGGGAACGCAGCGCCGCCTAGCTGCCCGGCCGCCTCGCCGCCAAGCCGCCCGGCCAAACGACTCACGATTCCCGGCAGTTGAGCCGCCCAGCCGCTAGGCCGCCCAGCCCCAAGGAGCTTCCCATGGACCTCACGACCCCCTACCTCGGCCTGTCCCTCGCCCACCCCGTCGTGCCCGGGGCGTCGCCCCTCACGGCCACCGCCGACGGCGCCCGGCGCCTGGAGGACGCCGGGGCCCCGGCCCTGGTGCTGCCGAGCCTGTTCGCCGAGGAGATCGAGGCGGAACGGGCCGCGCGGGAGGAGGTCATCGAGGCCGCCGAAAACTCCTTCGCCGAGGCCCTGACCTACTTCCCCCGGCTCGTGACCGAGGCGGACGCCGGGGCCGAGGCCTACCTGAAGAGGGTCCGGACGATCAAGGAGGCCGTGGGCATCCCGGTGATCGCGTCGCTCAACGGCTCGGCCCCGGGCGACTGGACGGCCTACGCCCGCCAGATCCAGGAGGCCGGGGCCGACGCCCTGGAGCTCAACGTGTTCTTCCTGGCCACCGACCCGGCCGAGGGGCCGGCGCAGGTGGACGACCGGGTCGTCCAGGTGGTGGCCTCGGTGGTCCGGGCCGTCTCGATCCCGGTGGCCGTGAAGCTCTCGCCCTTCTTCTCGAGCCTGCCCCACCTGCTGGACCGGCTCGCGGCGGCCGGGGCCAAGGCGGCCGTGATGTTCAACCGGTTCTACCAGCCCGACGTGGACCTGGACCGCCTCGAGGTGGTGCCCCGGCTGCGGCTCTCGGATCCCGGGGAACTGGGCCTGCGGATCCGGTGGACCGCCCTCCTCTGGGAAAGGGTCTCTCTGGAACTCGCGGTCACGGGCGGGGTCCACACGGCCGACGACGCGGCCAAGGCCATCCTGTGCGGGGCCACCGCGGTGCAGGCCGCCTCGGCCCTCCTGCGCCACGGCCCGGCCCGCCTGACCGAGATGGTCGAGGGGCTCCGGACGTGGATGGAAGCGCGGGGGTACGCCTCCCTCGCCGAGGCGCGAGGCGCCCTCTCGGCGGCCAAGGCCCCGGACCCGGCCGCCCTGGTGCGGGCCAACTACGCCCGGCTGCTCCGAAGCGGGCCGTGAGAGCCGCGGGGCTCCTCGCCCTCGCCCTCTGGGCCGGCGCGGCGGCCGCGGCCGGGCCCCTCTGGCACGAGGACTTCGAGGCCGGGCTCGGGCCGGGCTGGGAGGAGAAGCGGTTCCAGGGCCGCACCGCGTACGAGGTGGTGGCCGAACCCGGAGGGAACCACGCCCTCCGGGCCGAGGCCCGGGCGAGCGCCTCGGGGCTCGTGTACGAGCTCGAGTTCGACCCCTGCCGCTATCCCATCCTGTCGTGGCGCTGGAGGGTGGACCGGGTAGTCGAGCGGAGCGACCCCACCCGCAAGGAGGGCGACGATTACGCGGCCCGGGTGTACGTGGTGTTCCCCCACTGGTTCCCCCCGAAGACGAAGAGCCTCAACTACATCTGGGCGACCCGGCCGCTCCCCGGCCCCGTGCCGAACCCGTTCTTCTCCAACGCCGTCATGATCGCGGCCGAGGCGGGGGCCGACCGCGTCGGCCGGTGGGTCGAGGAGCGCCGGAACCTGGTGGAGGACTTCCGGGCGGCCTTCGGAACCGATCCGCCCCGGGCCGGGGCCGTGGCCCTCATGACCGACACCGACCAGACCGGCGAGGCCGTGACCGCCTGGTACGACGATCTGCGGATCGAACCGGCCGACACCCCGGCCTGCGGCGGCGATTGACCCCGGCGGGCCGGACCGGCCAGAATCACCGCCGGGAGTTCCGAGCTCCCTTCGCCCGAACCCGAAGACCGCCGCCCCGGGACCGAGGGGTTTCGCCGTGGCCCCCAAACTCGCCCCCCTGGCCCAGACCGTCTCCGAGCGCCTCCTGGCCGGGGCGCTCAAGGCCTGCCGCGCCCCGGCGGTACGGCGGGCCGTGGACCGGTTCGCCCTCAACCGCACCCGGTACACCAAGGCCGAGGCCGTCGAGGCCGTGGTGGACACGGTTGCGGCCCACTACGCCGAGCACCGCATCGAGGCCGCGCTCGCGGCCCGCCAGGCCCGGGTGTACCAGCGGGTGTACTTCCGCCAGCAACTGCGCCGCCTCCCCCCCGACCACCCGGCCGCGGCCGAGTACCGCCGCCGCGACGCCGAACTCGCCCGCCTCGACGACACGGCGGCCATCGTGCGGTACCTGGCCCGGTACTACGCCGAGGACATGATCGCCGACTTCGATCCGGCGTTTTTCCTGTTGTTCCGCTCGATTGCGAGGCGAATCTTCCCCCATTTTGTGAAGAGCATCCGGGTGGTCGAGGCCGCCGAGGGCGTGCTCGACCGGGTGCGGGACCTCGCGGCCCGGGCGCCCGTGCTCCTCCTGCCCAACCACGTCTCCAACGCCGACCACGTGCCGCTTTGCTTCGCCCTGAACTTCAGCGGGATCCCCCAGCCCCGCATCGCGGCCGGGGCCAACCTGTTCCGGGGGGTTTCCACCGTGGTGCTCCCGGCCATGAACGCCTACAAGATCCGGCGGGAGCAGATCGGGCAGGAGGAGCGCTGGCCCTACAACGTGCGGTGGTTCCAGAACCCGGTCTACCGCCGGGTCCACGCGGCCTACCTGCGGTACGGGTGGGACCGCAACGAGCCGTTCCTCTTCTACCTGGAGGGCACCCGGTCCCGGGACGGCCGGATCGGCCGGCCCAAGCGGGGCATCCTGGGCGACCTCCTGGAGTACCTGGCCGACACCGGCCGCACGGCCTGGGCCGTGCCGATCTCCCTGTCCTACACCGTGGTGCCCGAGGACGAGGAGATCGAGGCGGCCCGCACCGGCGCCGAGATCTCCCGGCGCGATCTCGTGAGCCAGCTCACCCGCCTCGACCGAAGCTACAAGCGCTACGGCGACCCGCCGATCTACCTCCGGTTCGGCGAGCCCGTGGAACTCACGGCCGACTCCGGCTCCCCCGACCGGGTGGGCGAGGACCTCGTGGCCCGGATCGCGGCCGGCATCGTGCCCCCGGCCACCTCGGCCCTGGCCCGGGCCGTGCTGGCCGTGCGCCACGGCGAGCCCGAGGCCGGGTGGTTTTGGCCCGAGGAGGCCGAGGCCCGGTTCCGCGCCCTCCTGGGCCCGGAGCGGGCCGGCGAGTTCCCGGGCGCCCTCGCCCTCCTCGAGGGCCGGGGGTTCGTCGCCCGCGAGCCCGACCGGGGCCGCTACGCCATCCGCAACGAACCCCTCCTCGTCCAGTACGCCAACCGCATCGCCCACCTGGAGGAAACGGGGTGACCCGCCGGGCTCCAAACCCGGCGCGGATTGGCCCCACGGGCCGGCTCGCGGTATGTTGGCCCCACGGAGGTGCCCGATGAACGTCCAGATTCCAGACGACATCCGGCGGGAATTGGCGGCGGCCGCCGCACGGCTACGAAAACCCGAGGCGGAATGCGTCGTCGACGCGTTGCGCTCGTGGTTGCGGTCCCACCTCGAGACCCGAGCGTCCTCGGAACCCCTGGACAGGGTGCTGGCGGACCTTGAGGCCCGGCCCGGCCATCTCACCGCCGACACGGTCCGGGAGCGCGTCGATAGAGAACGCTCGTCCTGGGAGCGGTGAGCGTGGTTCGGGTGTACCTCGACACCTGTGCCGTGATCTATCTTGTGGAAGGCGCACCGGAAGTGCGGGCTCCGGTGCTCGCACGCCTGCGACGGGAACGCCCTGTCCTGGTGGTCAGTGACCTCACCCGCCGAGAGTGCCGCGTGGGGCCGATGCGAACCGGAGACCACGCAACCCTGGCACTCTACGACCGCTTCTTCCGGGCTGACGGGGTGGAGTTGGCCCCTCTCTCATCCGACGTGTTCGAGCTCGCCACCGAGATCCGGGCCCGGCGGGGGCTGCGGGTCCCGGACGCACTCCACGTCGCAGCGGCCGTTCGGTCCGGGTGCAGAGCGTTCTGGACCAACGACCTTCGGCTGAAAGCAGCAGAACCCTACATCCCCATAGATCTGACAGGACCGTAGCCCGAGCCAACGGGGCCGAGGGCCCGAAAGGGGGGACCGTGGCATCCGCCCAGCTCATC
>CAZUYO010000169.1:0-6461 GCA_964624725.1 uncultured Thermodesulfobacteriota bacterium | reverse complement strand
GTCACCTTGCCCACCAGGATGTCGCCGGGCCGCACCTCGGCCCCGATCCGGACGATGCCCGACTCGTCCAGGTCCTTGAGCTTGCGGTCGCCCACGTTGGGGATGTCGGCGGTGATCTCCTCCTTGCCGAGCTTCGTGTCCCGGGCCACGCACTCGAACTCCTCGATGTGGATCGAGGTGAACGCGTCCTTCTGGATGAGCCGCTCCGAGACGATGATCGAGTCCTCGAAGTTGTAGCCGCCCCAGCTCATGAAGGCCACGAGCACGTTCTGCCCCAGGGCCAGCTCCCCCTGGGCCGTGGCCGGGCCGTCGGCCAGGATCTGGCCGGCCTTGACCCGGTCGCCCGCGCGCACGATGGGCCTCTGGTTGAGGCAGGTGTTCTGGTTGGAACGCTGGAACTTCGTCAGGGTGTACACGTCCACCCCGGACTCGCCGCCGGGCTCCTCGTAGCGCACCACGATCCGGGCGGCGTCCACGCTCTGGACCACCCCGTCGCGGCGGCACACCACCGTGACCCCGGAGTCCCGGGCCACCACCCGCTCCATGCCGGTGCCCACCAGGGGCGCCTGGGTCCGCAGGAGCGGCACGGCCTGGCGCTGCATGTTGGAGCCCATGAGCGCCCGGTTCGCGTCGTCGTGCTCCAGGAACGGAATCAGCGACGCGGCCACGCTCACGAGCTGCTTGGGGGAGACGTCCATGAGGTCCACCTCGGAGGCCGACACGAGCACCGTCTCCCCGTTGCGCCGGGCGTTCACGAGCTCGTTGGTGAACCGCCCCTCCTCGTCCAGGGGCGCGTTGGCCTGGGCGATCGTGTGCTCCTCCTCGTCGAGCGCCGTGAGGTACACGATCTCCTCGGTGACCCGGCCGTCCACCACCTTTCGGTAGGGGGTCTCGATGAACCCGAACTCGTTCACCCGGGCGTAGATCGAAAGGCTCACGATGAGCCCGATGTTCGGCCCCTCCGGCGTCTCGATGGGGCAGATCCGGCCGTAGTGGGTGGGGTGGACGTCTCGCACCTCGAACCCGGCCCGCTCCCGGGTGAGCCCGCCCGGCCCCAGGGCGCTCAAGCGGCGCTTGTGGGTCGTCTCCGAGAGCGGGTTCGTCTGGTCCATGAACTGGCTGAGCTGCCCCGACCCGAAGAACTCCTTGACCACCGCCGTGACCGGCTTGGAGTTCACGAGGTCGTGGGGCATGAACGACTCAATCTCCCCGAGGGCCATGCGCTCCTTCACGGCCCGCTCCATGCGCACCAGGCCCACCCGGTAGCGGTTCTCCAGCAGTTCCCCCACGCTGCGGACCCGCCGGTTCCCCAGGTGGTCGATGTCGTCCACCTTGCCCTGGCCGTTGCGCAGGCCCACCAGGTACCGGACCACGTCCAGGATGTCCCCCTTGGTCAGGGTCTGCTGCTCGATGGGCTCGTTTCGCTTGAGCTTGTGGTTCAGCTTGATCCGGCCCACGTCGGAGAGCTCGTAGCGCTCGGGGTTGAAAAAGAGGTTCTCGAAGAACTTCCGCGCCGTGTCGGGCGTCGGCGGATCCCCCGGCCGCATCCGCCGGTAGATCTCGATGATCGCCTCCTCCGAGTCGCGCACCCGGTCCTCGGCCAGGGTGTTTCGGATGTAGGGCCCGACCTTCAGGTTGTCGATGAAGAGCACCGAGAACTCCCGGATCCCCTTCTCCTTGAGAAGCTCCAGGAGCTCCGGGGTCACCGGGTCGCCGGCCCGGGCGACGGGCTCGCCGGTTTCGGGATCCGCGAGGGTGTCCCCCAGGTAGCTCTCCTCCATCTCCCCGAGGTCCACCGGCAGATATTCCGCCCCCAGGCGCTGGAGCTTGCGCACGGCCCCCCTGTTGATCCGCCGCTGCTTCTTCACGATCACGTTGCCCGTGGCCGGGTCCACCAGATCCTCGGTGGCCCGGGCGTCCAGGAGGAGATCGGTGCGCAGCTCCTTCTCGGCCTTCCCCGTCTCCCAGTCGACCCGCACCCTCACCTTGTCGTAGAAGGCGTCGAGGATCTCCTCGTGGCTGTACCCCAGGGCCTTCAGGAGCACCGTGGCGTGGAGTTTGCGGCGCCGGTCGATCCGCACGAACACGAGGTCCTTGTGGTTGAACTCGAAATCGAGCCAGGAACCCCGCGACGGGATGATGCGGGCCGAGTAGAGGATCTTCCCGCTCGCGTGCTTCTTGCCCTCGTCGTGGCTGAAGAAGACGCCCGGCGACCGGTGGAGCTGGTTCACGATGACCCGCTCGGTCCCGTTGATGATGAACGTGCCGTTCTCGGTCATCATCGGGATCTCGCCGAAGTAGACCTCCTGCTCCTTGACGTCCCGGATGCTCCGGGTCCCCGTGGCCTCGTCCACGTCCCAGGCCACCAGCCGCACCGTGATCTTCAGGGGCCGCGCGTAGGTCATCCCCCGCTGGAGGCACTCCTTCACCGAGTGGCTCGGCTCCCCGAGCTCGTACTTCACGAACTCCAGCGAGGCGGTCTCCCCGAAGTCCTTGATCGGGAACACGCTCTGGAACACCCGCTGCAGCCCCACGTTCCGTCGCTCCTCGGGGGGCACATCGGCCTGTAGGAACCGGGCGTAGGACTCCCGCTGCACCTCGATCAGGTTCGGGATCCCGACCACCGTTTCGATCTTGTTGAACTTCCTACGAAGCCTTTGGTTGTCGGCTACGGAGTACGCCATGGGGTTCCGTCTCCTTCACACGGCAGGATGGTTCGCGGGCCCGGCGCCCGCCGTACGATCCAGGGCAGGAGAAAACGAGCGAGAGAGTCAGAGGATGGTCAAAAACGAAACGGGGCACGCGGAGGGCACACGCCCCCCGCGCGCCCCCATCGGGGGTCCACAGGGTGTTGTTCTTCTCGGGACGTCGCCGCTAGGCGATCTCGACCTTGCCCCCAACTTCCTCGATCTTCTTCTTGATGTCTTCCGCCTCGTCCTTGCTGACCCCCTCCTTGACCACGGAGGGCGCGCCGTCCACGAGCTCCTTGGCCTCCTTGAGGCCCAGACCCGTGATGGCCCGGATCACCTTGATCACCTGGATCTTCTGGCTGCCGGCCTCGGTCAGCTTCACGTCGAACTCGGTCTTTTCCTCGGCGGCCGCGGCGGCCTCGCCGCCGGCCGCGGGCATGGCGGCCACGGCCACGGGGGCGGCGGCGCTCACGCCGAACTTGTCCTCGAGCTCCTTCACCAGCTCGGCGAGCTCGAGCACCGTCATGTTCTCAATGAACTGGATCACGTCTTCCTTGGTGATTGCCATTTGCTACCCTCCACGTTCTCGGTTTTTAGGGATGGGGTGGGAACCCGGCGGCTAGGCCGCCTCCTTCTGCTTCTGGATCTGGCTCAGCACCTGCACGAACCCGCGCGGCACGCCCGAAAGGACGCCCAGGAGCCCCCGGATGGGCCCGGCCAGCACCCCCACGAACTGCCCGAGGAGCTGTTCCCGGCTGGGGAGCTTCGCGAGCGCCTCGACCTCGGCCGCGGTGATCGCCCGCCCCGGCAACCCGCCGCTGCGGACCGTGATCTGGGAATTCGCCTTGGCGAACTCGACCACGGCCTTGGCGAGCGCCACCGGGTCGCCGAAGGTGAAGCTCACGGCCGTGGGCCCCACGAACTCGTCCACGAGGGACTCGTACGGGGTCCCCTGCACCGCGATCCGGGCCAGGGTGTTCTTGACCACCTTGTGGCCGGCGCCCTCCTTCTCCAAGCTCCGGCGCAGGGCGTTGGCCTGGGCCACCGTGAGTCCGCGGAACTCGCTCACCACGATGCCCTGGGCCTTCTCGAACATCTCCCTGAGTTCTTGGACGGCTTCCTGCTTCTGTGTCTTGTTCACGTCTCCCTCGACCCCCTTTCTCTCGACTGCGGTTGCGGTGGACGGTCTCCCATCTTCCGGCCGTGTGGAGAGGGGGTCGCTCACCCCATCCCTCCGAGAAGCCGACTCGGCAGGAGATTAAGCCCGGCCACGCGGCCGGACGCCTGCGGTCTTCGTACGGCCCGGAAGGCCAACACTACTTCGGTCGTCGGTCGCCGGTCCTCAGTCGCCGGTCGGATCTTGCACGCGACGATTCACGATTTGCGATTCACGGTCCTTAGGCCCGGAACTGCACCGGGTCGAGCTTGAGCCCGGGGCTCATGGTGGTGGCCAGGGCCACCCCCCGGATGTAGGCCCCCTTGGCCGAGGCGGGCTTCGCCCGGATCAGGCTCTCGATCACGGCGGCCACGTTTTCCTTGAGCTGCTCGGGGGAGAACGACTTGCGGCCCACGGGCACGTGGACGTTGCCGTACTTGTCCACCCGGTACTCCACGCGGCCCGCCTTGAGCTCCTTCACCGCCTGGGCCACGTCGAAGGTCACGGTGCCGCTCTTGGGGTTGGGCATGAGGCCCCGGGGCCCCAGGATCCGGCCCAGGCGCCCCACCACGCCCATCATGTCGGGGGTGGCCACGGCCTTGTCGAAGTCGAGCCAGCCCCCCTGGATCTTCTCGGCCAGATCCTCGGCGCCCACGAAGTCGGCGCCCGCCTCCTCGGCCTCCTTGGCCTTGTCGCCCTTGGCGAACACGAGCACCCGCACGCCCTTGCCGGTCCCGTGGGGCAGCACCACCGTGCCCCGCACCATCTGGTCGGCGTGGGCCGGGTTCACCCCCAGGCGCACCGCCAGGTCGACGCTCTCGTCGAACTTGGCGTACGACAGCTGGGGCAGGAGCGCCAGGGCCTCGTCGAGGTCGTAGAGCTTCAGCCGGTCCACCTTGGACCGGGCCTCCAGGTACTTCTTTCCTTTGCGCGCCATCGTCGGTTCCCTCCGCCGCCTAGTCCACGACCTCGAGGCCCATGCTGCGAGCCGCCCCCTCGATGGTGCGGATCGCCGCCTCGATGTCGGTGGTGTTCAGATCGGGCATCTTCTGCTCCGCGATCTTGCGGACCTGCTCCCGGGTCACCTTGCCCACCTTCTTCTTGTTGGGCTCCCCGGAGCCCTTCTCGATGCCCGCCGCCATCTTGAGAAGCACGGCGGCCGGAGGGGTCTTCGTGACGAAGGTGAACGAGCGGTCGGCATAGACCGTGATCTCCACGGGCGTGATGATGCCGTTGCCGTCCTTCGTCTTGGCGTTGAACGCCTTGCAGAACTCCATGATGTTGACCCCGTGCTGGCCCAGCGCCGGCCCCACCGGAGGGGACGGGTTCGCTTGGCCCGCCGGGATCTGCAGCTTGATGATCGCTGCGACCTTCTTTGCCATGACGGTTGCTCCTTTCCAGAGGTGTGGGGGGACCCCGGCGGTCCCCGCCTAGCGGCCCGCCCCGGGGGCGGGCCTCCCTCAGGTCTTCTCCACCTGGAAGAACTCCAACTCCACCGGCGTCGAGCGGCCGAAGATGCTCACGAGCACCCGGAGTTTGCCCTTGTCGGGGTTTACGTCCTCCACCACGCCGGTGAAGTTCGAAAACGGGCCGTCGATCACCTTGACCTGCTCGCCGCGGCTGAACTCGTATTTGGGCTTCGGGTGGGCCCGGCCCTCCTCCATCTGGCCGATGATCTTCTCGACCTCCTCGTCGGAGATCGGGGTGGGCTTCACCCCCCCGCCCACGAACCCGGACACCTTCGGGGTGTTCTTCACCAGGTACCAGGTGTCGGTGTCCATCTCCATCTGGACCAGGATGTATCCGGGGAAGAACTTCCGGGAGGTCGTGCGCTTCTCCCCCTTCACCACCTCCACCACCTTCTCGGAAGGCACCAGGATCTGGCCGAACCGGTCCTCCATGCCGTGCTCGCGGATCCGCTGCTCGAGCGCCGCCTTCACACGGTTTTCGTAACCGGAATAGGTTTGCACGACAAACCACTGCTTGGCCATTTCCTCACGCCTTCGCGATGCGGTGTGAAAGTGGGGGAAAGGGGGGAAGGGGAGCGACCGGCGTCGGGGAGGCCGGCGTCCGGAAGGGATCTAGCTCAGCACGAGCCGGAACAACTGGTTCAGCAGGGCGTCCACCACCCCGAGATAGATCCCGACCACGAACGTGACCACCAGGACCACCACGGTGGAGGCCGTGGTGATCTTCCGGTCCGGCCAGGTCACCTTCTTGATCTCGACCTTCGCCTCCCGGAGGAACACCTTGAGCTTTTCGATCATCCGAGGCCCCAGAGAAAAAGGTGGCAGGCCAGGAGGGATTCGAACCCCCAACCCCCGGATTTGGAGTCCGGTGCTCTACCAGTTCGAGCTACTGGCCTGCACTCTTTGGCGCGCGTCAAAAACCGCCTACTTCGTTTCCTTGTGCAGGGTGTGGCGGTTGCAGAACCGGCAGTACTTTTTCTTCTCGAGCTTGCCGGTCGTGCGCTTCTTGTTCTTGTCGGTATGGTAGTTCCGCTGCTTGCACTCGGTGCAAGCGAGGATCACGGCGTCTCGCATGGGATCGGTGCCCCTCTTATTCCAGGATCTTGGTCACGACGCCGGCGCCCACCGTGCGGCCACCCTCCCGAA
>CAZUYO010000168.1:0-6462 GCA_964624725.1 uncultured Thermodesulfobacteriota bacterium | reverse complement strand
ACGCCGTCGAGCACCTCGGCCTGAAACCGCTCGGGGCCCACGCGCAGCATGGTCTGGCCGAGCCGCTCCTTGGGCCGGCCGTGGTCCCGGTACCACGCCTTGATCCGGCCGACCGCCTCGATCGCCTCCTCCTCGCCGAGGAACTCGGCCACCTGGAGGCCCACCTGCTTCACCCGGCCCCATCGCCCGCCGGCGAACAGGTGGAGCCCCGTGCGGCCGGCCCGCATGGCCGCCATGGGGCAGGCCTTGATGCAGTCGCCGCACGAAACGCAGGCGGAACGATCGATCGTGGCCACCTCTCCCTCCACCCGCGCGGCCCCCAGATGGCAGGCCTCCACGCACACGCCGCATCCGGTGCACCGGTCCGGGTCGCACTCGGGCTTCGCGGCCCCCACGAGCCCCACGTCGTTCGCCTGGGGTTTGGAGCAACTCGAGGCGCAACCCGACACCCCCACCTTGAACTTGTGGGGCAGGACCTCGGCGTCGTTGTACCGCCGGTCGATCTCCCAAGCGATCCGGAAGGTGTCGACGTTGCCGTGGGGGCAGACCGTTCCCCGGCACGCCGTGGTGGTGCGCATGCGGGGGCCGCACCCCGCAAGCCCGATGCCGGCCTCGGCCAGTTCCCGGCGGAGGGCCTCGAACCGGTCCCCGGCCACCCCGGGGAGCTCCACGCCGTAGCGCGCCGTGAGAAACACCTCCCCCCGGCCGTGCTCCCGGCTCAGGCGCGCCAGGCTCTCGAGGACCTCGGCCGTGAGGATGCCCACCGGGATCCGCAACCGGGCCGAGTACTCGTTGGGCCCCTTGGTTTTGATCATGCCCGTGAGTTGGGCGCCCACCACCTTGGGGGTGTAAAACTCGGAAGGCCGTACGCTCATCGGTTTCTCCCCGTGTCGAACTCCGTTGACACGGGGAGTTTCGCACGGCATTAGCCTAGTGTCAAGGTCAGCTTTTCAACAAATATTACCGCGTATTTTGCGCGAAACCTGCCGGGGTTCCCGTGATCTCGCGCACCACGGAGGTTGCGAACGCGCCCGGCGGGCACAGGAACTCCACCACGACGCCCGACTCCGACGGCCGGACCTCCGCCCCGGCCAGCGGTACCCGCAGCGGACGCCGGGAGCCCGTCTCCCGGGAGAACCACTCCCCCTGGAGGCCGAAATCCGAAAGCACCTCCGCCTCCTGGCGGGCCACCCAACCGGTGGGGCGGACCATCTTCCGGCCCCACAGGGGGCCGGTGGGCGCCACCTCGAACCGGTCCACCCGGGGGGCGTCCGCCTCGGGGTCGGTGCACACGAAGAGCCCCCCCGAGTCCGCCTTCTGGAGCACGTCTCCGGGGAGGGGGCGGTCGAGCAGATTCGCCTCGATACGGCGGGCGAGCACCTCGTTGAACACCAGGGACTGGAGGGCCGAAACCATGAGGTCGCGCTTCCACCGACCCAGGCGCACCTCGCCCTGGAGAACGGCAAGCCCCTTGACCGCGTTGTCTCCCTTCCCTCCGAACCGTTGGGGCCCGAAGTAGTTGGGCACCCCCCACGACTCCAGGAACGCCACCACCCGTTCCACGGCCGCGGCCTGGGTCTCCGCCAGGACCACCCGGAACCGGTTCGCGGCCAGGTGCCCCAGGCGCAGCTTGTTTCGATGCCGCGTGGCGAGGTGAACCCGGCACCCCTCGGCCTCGAAGGCCTCCCGGGCCGCCGCGGTGCTCACCCCGGCCACGGTGAACCCCTGCACCGCCGTGCACCGCTTGTCCTTCATGCCCGCATACCCCACGGCCGCCGGGTGCAGATCCAGCCTCCGCGCCACCGCCACGGCGAGATCCCGCGTGGATCGGTTCGCACGCTCCACCCACAGCGCGGCGTGTTCCCCCTCCCCGCAGAACGGGTACAGGGGAATCTCCTCCACCCGAAACGTGTCCGGGCCCGGGTTCCACACCCCCCCGGCCGGTTCGGCCACCAGGCGCGGATAGTCGTAGTCCCGGTAGGGCACGAGTTGGAGATCGGTTCGCATGGGTTCCTCCCACGCCGCGGGGCCGGCACCCCTCGTTGAACAGGCGTTTCGGGCTATGCTACCGTACACCCGGTGCGATCGCACGTTTTGGCCGTGCAAAAGGGGGGAAAAGGGGGTTTTCCGCTCCATGCCGATCCGCGTTCTCATCGCCGAGGATCAGCGACTGCTCCGACAGTGTTTCGAGGAGGTCCTGGGTCTCGACGGGGACATCGAGGTGGTGGCCACCGCCTCGGACGGCACCGAGGCCGTGGTGCTCGCCGAGAAGCACCAGCCCGACATCGTGCTCATGGACCTGGCCATGCCCCGGCTCGACGGCATCCGGGCCACGCGCCTCATCCGGGAACGGGTTCCCAGAGCCCAGGTACTCATTCTCTCCCTCCACGACGCCCCCACCAAGGTCGACCAGGCCATCAAGGCCGGAGCCGCGGGCTACGTGCTCAAGGACGTGGACCTCGATGAACTCGTCCGGATCCTCAAGGCCGTCTACCGCGGCGACGAGATCCACTCCCCGTTCCTCGCGGACCAGAAGCTGTCCCAGGCGCAGGACCCGGCGCGGTACGGGCTGACCGAGCGGGAACTCCAGGTGCTCCGCCACCTGGCCCGGGGCGACAACAACGCCGAGATCGCCGAGAAACTCTGCGTGTCCGAGCAGACGGTGAAAAAGGAACTGGTGAGCCTGTTCGAGAAACTCGGGGTGAAAAACCGCACCCAGGCGGCCGTGAAGGCGGTACAACTCGGGTTCGCGGAGTCCGAGGCGGTGAACTGATGATCCTGGGCGTGGTGGGAAGCGGACGGGAGCCCTCCAACTCCGGCCGACTCGTCGAGGAGGTGATCGCCGGGGCCCGGGAGGCGGGGGCGGGCGAGACCCGGACGGTGTCCCTCGCCCGGCTCTCGTTCCGGGGCTGCGTGGGCTGCGGCGCCTGCCGGGCCACCGCCACCCGGTGCGTGCTCGAGGACGACCTCACCCCGGTGCTGCACGAGACGCGGACCTGCCGGGGGCTGGTGCTCGCGACGCCGATCTACTACGGCTACGCGACCGGGCTCTTCAAATCGTACCTGGACCGCTGGTATTCCTTTCGCGACGCCGGCCGGGCCCTCCGGGTTCCCACGGGGCGGCCGGCGGTGCTCCTGGTGACCCAGGGGCACCCGGATCCCGACGCCTACGCCTGGACCCTGGGGAGCCTGGAGCGGGTGCTCACGTCGTATGGCTTCGACCCCACCGCCCTCGTGGCCCCCGGTCTGGAGGAGGCCGGCGCCGTGGACCGGCACCCCGACCTCTTGGCCCGGGCCCGCGACCTGGGCCGGGCGCTGGGGGCATGAGCCGGAACCCAGGGGGTCCAGACCGACGACCGGGGCCCGAAGACCGCAGACGGAACTCCGCATGGAAACCCTGACCGTGAAAACAACCCGTCGGGAGTGCCTCGTCGACATCACCGCGGCCGTGGCGGAGGTGGTGCGGCGCCGGGGCGGGGGGCTGTGCACGGTGTTCGTCCCCCACACGACGGCCGGGGTCACCATCAACGAGAACGCGGACCCCGACGTGGCGGCCGATCTGCTGCATCACCTCTCCGAGCTCGTCCCCCGCAACCGGCCCTACCGCCACACCGAGGGCAACTCCGACGCCCACATCAAGGCGACCCTGGTGGGCTCGTCGGTCCAGGTCCCCGTGGTCGGGGGCCGGCTCGCCCTGGGCACGTGGCAGGGGATCTTCCTCGCGGAGTTCGACGGGCCCCGCACCCGCAAGGTCCAGGTGGTCCTCCATGGGGGGTAGCCCGACCCCGATCGTTCCCCCATGACCTGGGCGATCCTTCCGGCCCTGGGCCTCGGGGCCGGACTGGCCGCCGGCTTCCTGGGCATCGGGGGCGGGGTGTTCCTGGCTCCGGCCTTCCTCGAGCTGTTTCGGTGGTTCGGGTTTCCGCCCGGCCGGGTTCCCACGGCGCTCGGCACGTCCAAGGCCGTGGTCCTCCTGGCGGCGATCTCCGCCCTGCGGGCCCAGGCCCGGGCGGACCAGGTGGAGTGGCCCCTCGTGCGGCGGCTCGCGCCGTTCGTGGTCCTCGGCGCGGCGGCCGGGGGCGCCCTGGGGACCTCCGCCGCCCCCGGGGTGATCCAGCTCCTCTTCGGGGTGTTCTTGATGGTGCTCGGCCTGGGCCAGTGGGCGCGCGGAATTCTCCCTCCGCTCCCGGCGCTCGCGCTCACCGGACTTCGGGTTCTCACCGCGGGGGCCGCGGCCGTCGCCGCCACCTTCGGGATCGGCGGCGGGGTTCTCCTCGTGCCCCTCCTGGCCGGACCCGGCCGCCTCCCGGCCCACCGGGCCGCCGGCACCGCCGCCGGCATCATGGTCTTTTCCGCCTCCACGGCGGCCGCGAGCTACGTCGCCCTGGGGCTCGCTCGCGGCAACCCGATTCCCGGGGCGATCGGGTACCTGCACCTTCCCACCTGGGCCCTGGCGGGGGTGCCCGCCCTCGCCGGCGCGCGTTGGGGGGCGGCGTGGGGGCGGAGGGCGCCGGCGCGAGCCCTCAGGGTGGCGCTGGGGTTCGTGCTCCTCGCGGTCGGGACGCGAATCCTCCTGGCTCGGTGAACCGAAACGCTTTGCGCCGGAGCGGGCCATGGGCCACAATGGAAGCGATGCGCGGTCCCGCCCCCCGTAGGGCGCCTCCCAGGGAGCCGGGGTGGGACCCCGGCGACCGCCGTCCATTCCGGCAAGGAGGCACGACCGTGGGCCGAGTTTCCAAGATCGTCTTCACCGTGGCCGTCGCCGCGCTGCTTTGCGCGTTCCGGGCGTCCACCGAGGCCCGGTACGCCGGCGTGGGCAATCCCGTTCCCGACCTGATGCTGGAGACCCTGGACGGCCGGCAAGAGGACCTCCTCGGCGCGCGGGCCGGATGGATCCTACTAAAGTTCGGGACGACCTGGTGCCCCCAGTGCGGGGACGAGGTGGGGGAACTCAACCGGATCGCCGGCGACCTCCGACGCCGGGGTGTGCGGGTGGTCGAGGTGTTTTTGCGGGAAACGCCCGAGGTGGTTCGCGCCGACGTTCGTAAGACGCCGCGCTCGTACGCCGGAAGGATTCTCCTGGACCGCAGCGGCGAGGCGATCTCGGCCTTCGGGGTTCGGGTGATCCCCCGGCTCGTGCTGGTGGATCCCGCGGGCATCGCCCGGGCGGACTCCCGGTTCCAAGCGGCCAAAGACCTACTCGCCACCATCGACCGGGCCCAGGCCCACGCGGGGGAGGGAGGATGAGCGGCCCGCGGGAACTCCGACTCGCCACCTACAACCTGGAGAACCTCGGGATCCGGCCGGATGAGGAAACCCCGGAGGCCCGCGAGCGCCTCCCGCGGCACGTCGAGGCCCTGCGCCGGGCGATCCGCCGGCTCGACGCCGACGCCGTGGCGTTCCAGGAGCTCTTGGATCCCAACCTCCTGGAACCGCTGCTCGATGGGCTCGGGTATCCCCACGTGGTCCTGGCCGAGCGGGGGTCGAGCCCGCTGCGATGCGGGGTGTTCTCGCGCTACCCGCTGGCGGGGGCCAAGACGACGGCCGCCGGGATCGACCTCGAGGTCGTGGACCGGAAGGCCGGCCTGGAGGTCCGGGTGCGGGGGGCGTTCAGCCGGCCCGCGCTCCAGGTGGAGTGGCAGGTGCCCGGATTTCCCATGACCCTCATCGTGGTCCACTGGAAATCGAAAATCCCCTCCTACACCCGGGAACTCCAGGGCCAGGGGGCCTCGGACCGGTGGCAGAGCCTGGGGGACGCGGGGGAGGGGCGGCTCGTGACCGAGGCCAAGCGGCTGGGCCAGGCGGTGCAGATCCGGCGTGCGGTCGACCACCTGCTGCGGCGGGACCCCGAGGCCAGGGTCGTCGTGCTCGGGGATTTCAACGACACGCTGGACTCGGAGGGACTGCGGATCGTGGTGGGGGACGCCCGGGCCTGCGACAGCCCCTCGCTGGCGCCGATGGAGCTCGTGGCCTGCGAGGAGGCGATCCCGGCCGACCGCCGGTTCACCCAGGTGTACCGGGGCCGAAGGGAGATGCTCGACCACATCCTGATCTCCCAGTCCCTCCTCCCCCACTTCCTGGGGGCCGAGGCGCACAACGAGCGGCTCCGGCCCGCCCAGGAGGGCCCCGGGTTCGACCCCTACGACCCGGGCTCGGACCACGCCCCGGTGCTGGCCCGGTTCCGCCCGCCCCGGTAAACCCGCCGCTCGACCGGCCTACCCCCCGGCCACCGGCGGAAACAGCGCCACCTCGTCGCCCTCGGCGAGCTCCCGCCCGGGGTCGGCGTGCCGCCCGTTCACCAGCAGGATCCGAGGCTTCTCCTCCGGGATGCCGAGCCGCGCGATCAACGCCCCCAGGGTCGCCCCTTGCGGGAGCTCCAGCTCGAAGGGCGCCTTGCCCTCCGGCGCGAACGTGCGAAGACCGGCGTACAGATTCACCTTCACCCGCATGATCGTCTCCGGT
>CAZUYO010000167.1:0-6470 GCA_964624725.1 uncultured Thermodesulfobacteriota bacterium | reverse complement strand
GCCCTTTGTCTTGACACCCCCCCGCCCGCGGTGGTAGAAGCACCGCTTTCGGAAACCACCCGAACCTTTCGAGATCCAGACGGGAGGAGGCCCCCGTGGCGAACCACAAATCAGCCCTCAAGAAGATGAAGCAGGACGAGAAGCGCCGGATGCGCAACAAGGCCGTGCGCACCCGTTACCGCAATCTCATCAAGGCCGTGCGCATGGCCGTGGAGGCCGGCGACGCCGCCCAGGCCGAGGCGGCGCTCCAGAAGGCCGCGCCGTACCTTCACCGGGCCGTGATCAAGGGCGTGATCCACCGGAACAAGGCGGCCCGGCACATCTCGCGGCTCACGCGGCAGGTCCAGGCCCTCAAGGGGCAGCAGGCCGCCTGACCCGCGCCCCCTCCGATGGTTCCCCACCGCCCCGGCCGTTTGGCCGGGGCGGTGTTCGTTTGGGCCCAGGGGAGCCCCCCTTCCCTTCTTGTGAACTTGTGATAGGTTGATGGCATCCCCGCTGGCCAGGAGGATGCCATGCCCCTCTACGACGCCGCCGGACGCCTGGTCTTCCCGGAACCCGCCCCCCACCGGGCCACGCCGCCCGAGGAACCCGAAGACCTTTTGGTCGACGCGGCGTTCTGCCCCCGGGGCCACCCGTTGGTCCGGCCCGAGCACCCCCGGTTTCGGGGCAGACCCGGTATCGGGGTTCGGTGCCGCGCCGGCGATCGGGCCGGCCTGGTGGTGTTGAGCCCCTTCGGCGGGGACAAGCGCAAGACGTGCGAGGTGGAGTTCCCCGTCGGCACGGTGGTGGAGGTGGCGTGTCCCGTCTGCGACGAACCCCTGCCGCTCCTCGCGCCCCACGACTGCCGGCCCGGGGCGTCCTACGTGGCCCTGTTCCTCCGGCCGGAACCCGATTGGACCCAGGTGCTGGCCCTGTGCAACGCGTGGGGCTGTCCGGCGGCGTTCCTCCGGCGGGGCGACCGGGTGGTCGCCGAGTTCCAGAGCCGCGTTCTTCCCGAACCCGTCCCGGACCTCCCCCAGGCCGGTGGCGTCAAAACGCCTTGAAGATCCGCGCCAGCGGGTGCCCCGGCGCCTCCATCGTAAGGTCGTGGAAGTAACCGTAGGGCGTGATCACGGCGGGGTACTGCGCCGCCTCGAGCCGCGCCGCCGCCCGCCGCAGCCGTTCCAGCGCCTCATCCGAACCCGCCTTCTCCTCGGCCAGGTGGGTGAACGAGTGGAGCACCGCCCGCCGCACGTTCCACTTGCGGGCGAGCCATTTCACGTTCTTGACGAGCTTGGTCTCCTGGTCGGGCCCGTCGCCCGGCTCCACGTGGACGAAGGCCACCACGGCGTCCCGCACCTCGCCCGGCTCGGCCGGCGGGGCCGTCTCCAGGGTCCGGAGGGCCGGTCGCCACGCGAACCGGTCGCAGTACCACAGGAGAACCCTCACGGCCGGCCCCTCACGCCTTGGGCGGCAGCGTCTCGACGAACGTCCGGGCCCGGGCGAGCCACCCCTCGAGCGCCCCCGGGGCCCCCAAGGCGGCCACGTGGACCATGACCCAGCCCTTCATCGGCCGGCCGGTGAGGTCGAAGGGCCGCACGTGGGGCTCGGCCAGGGCTCGCGCCGCCCCCTCCGGCCCGAGGCGTACGATGAGGTGATCGCCGTGCACCCCGGCCACCATGTTCCCCCTCCACAGGTGGCACACCCCTCCGAACATCTTTTTGGCGGCGTGGCCCGGCCATCGGCCCGCGATGTCCCGGATCCGCTGATCCAGTTCCTCGTTGTATCCCATCTTCTCACTCCGGTCCGATGCCCCCTTCGGGGGGTCCCGACGAGAGCGTTCAGCCTATCCCAACCCGCCGCCCCGTTTCCAACCGAACCCCCAAACGCCCCTCTCCGATCCACGCCCGGCCGCCGGGGTAAAGCTCTTTTCCGCAACATCAAACCGTTCCCCATTTCGTTCGGAGCAGACGATTTACGACACCTTTCCACCCCCTCTCTCCATACCGTTCCCCAAATGCCCGGCCCGGCCGGGTAAATACGAATCATTTTTCATAGCCCCCGAAACAGGGTGTCCATTTTCCGCCACGTCCTGGCCAACTTCGGCCACCCGTTCATCCATGGAAAACCATACACCTTTTGAAACTACGGGCTTGATTTTTCGCATCGGGATCCCTACACTGCGCCGGCCCATCGTTTGGGAACGTTTCCGTGACCGGGCCCTGCTTGGAGAGGAGAGTCATGGCCGAACGAAGAGACCCCATCGCAAACACGGAACTGGAGAAGTATCTCGAGAGCCGGGGGGTGAGCCGGCGGGACTTCATGAAGTTCTGCACCGGCCTGGCGGCCACCATGGCCCTTCCCTTGGGGGCCGCCGAAAAGGTGGCGGCGGCGCTCGCCGACGACAAGCGCCCCCCCGTGATCTGGCTCCACTTCCAGGAGTGCACGGGCGACAGCGAGTCGCTGCTGCGGGCCTCCCGGCCCACGGTGGCCGAGCTCGTGCTCGACTATCTGTCGGTGGACTACCACGAGACCATCATGGCCGCGGCCGGACATCAGGCCGAGCAGGCCCGGCAAAAGACCCTCGACGAGTACAAGGGGAAGTACATCGCCGTCGTGGAGGGCGGGATCCCGACCAAGGACGGGGGACTGTACTGCTGCATCGGCGGCCGCACGGCCGTGGACATCGCCACCGAGGTGTGCGGAAACGCCATGGCCACGATCGCCGTGGGCACCTGCTCGGCCTACGGCGGCATCCAGGCCGCCTATCCCAACCCCACCGGCGCGGTGAGCGTGTCGGAGCTGCTGCCGTCGATCCCCGTGGTGAACCTGCCCGGGTGCCCCATGAACGCCGCCAACCTCACCGGCACGGTGGCGCATCTGCTGACGTTCGGCACCCTGCCCCAGCTCGACCGGTACAAGCGGCCGCTCTTTGCCTACGGCAAGCGCATCCACGACAACTGCGAGCGCCGGGCCCATTTCGACGCCGGCCAGTTCGTGGAGGCCTGGGGCGACCACGGGCACCGGCAGGGGTGGTGCCTCTATAAGATGGGCTGCAAGGGGCCGGCCACCTTCCACAACTGCCCCCAGGTGCGCTGGAACGACGGGGTGAGCTGGCCGATCGGCGCGGGCCACCCCTGCGTGGGCTGCTCGGAGCCCGGCTTCTGGGATTCCATGAGCCCCTTCTACAACCGGCTGCCCAACGTGCCGGGCTTCGGCGCCGAGGCCACCGCCACGAAGATCGGGGTGGGGCTCACCGCGGCCACGGCCGCCGTGTTCGCCGCCCACGGGGTGGTCAAGACCGTGCAGCTTCGGATGAAGGGCAAAAAGGACTAACCGCCCGCCCCGGGCGTTTACCGTAAGGGAGACGATCGATGGCCAAGAAGATCGTGGTCGATCCGGTTACTCGTATCGAGGGACATCTGCGCATCGAGGCCAAGGTGGAGGACGGGGTCATCACCGACGCCTGGAGCATCGGCACCATGTGGCGGGGGATCGAGAAGATCCTCCAGGGCCGTGACCCCCGGGAGGCCTGGTACTGGACCCAGCGGTTCTGCGGGGTGTGCACCACGGTGCACTCCCTGGCCTCGGTGCGGGCGGTGGAGGATGCCGTGGGCATGCAGGTGCCCCTGAACGCGGAACTGATCCGCAACCTCATCATGGGCATCCAGAACGTGCAGGACCACGTGATCCATTTCTACCACCTCCACGCCCTGGACTGGGTGGACATCGTCTCGGCGTTGAAGGCCGACCCGGGCGAGACCGCCAAGCTCGCCCAGTCCATCTCCGACTGGCCCAAGAGCTCCAAGGACTACTTCGCCACGGTGCAAAAGCGGGTGGCCGCGTTCGCGGGCACGAAGCGCCTGGGCCCGTTCGCCAACGCGTACTGGGGCCACCCGGCCTACAAGCTCCCGCCCGAGGCCAACCTGATGGCCGTGGCCCACTACCTGGAGGCGCTCGACTGGCAGCGCGAGGTGATCAAGGTCCAGGCGGTGCTGGGGGCCAAGAACCCCCACCCCCAGACCTTCCTCACCGGCGGGATGGCCGTGCCGGTGGACCCCAACGCCCAAAACGCGCTCAACGCCGACAAGCTCATGATGATCCGCGAGTGGCTCGTCCAGGCCAAGGAGTTCGTGGAGAAGGTGTACATCCCCGACCTCCTGGCCGTGGCCCCGTTCTACCTGGAGTGGGCGAAATACGGCGCCGGGGTCCAGAACTACCTCACCTTCGGCGACTTCCCCACGGCCGAGGGGCAACGCCGGGAGGACTACTGGCTCAAGCCCGGCTACGTGCGCAAGGGCGAGTTCCCCAAGGCGGGCCAGCCCAAGGTGGAGGGCATCGCCGAGTACGTGACCCACAGCTGGTACCGGTACTCGGCCGGGGACGACAAGGGGCTCCTTCCCTGGAAGGGGGAGACCGAGCCCCACTACACGGGGCCCAAGCCCCCGTACCCCGACCAGTACGTCTCGGACACCGACAGCAAGTACTCCTGGGTCAAGGCGCCCCGGTACGAGGACACCCCGTTCGAGGTGGGGCCGCTCGCCCGGATGGTGGTGGGCTACGCCCAGGGGCACAAGGAGATCAAGGAGACGGTGGACTTCGTGCTCCAGACCCTGAAGGCCCCGGCCTCCGTGCTGTTCTCGACCCTGGGCCGCACGGCCGCCCGCGGCGTGGAGTGCCTGATCATGGCCCGAAAGAACGTGGAGTGGCTCGACATGCTCGCGGCCAACATGGGCAAGGGCGACCTGCGGATCGCCGACACCGACCGGTGGGACCCGTCGGCCTGGCCCGCCGAGGCCGAGGGCGTGGGCTTCCACGAGGCGCCCCGGGGGACCTTGAGCCACTGGATCCGGATCAAGAACGGCCAGATCGCCAACTACCAGGCCGTGGTGCCGAGCACCTGGAACGCCTCGCCCCGGGATGCCCAGAAGCAGCGGGGCCCCTACGAGGAGGCCCTCATCGGCACCCCGATCGCCGACCCGGAGAAGCCCATCGAGATCCTCCGGACCATCCACTCCTTCGACCCGTGTCTGGCGTGCGCGATCCACGTGCTCGACGGCAAGGGCCGGGAGATCACCCGGGTCAAGGTCCTCTAAGCCGGGAAGGAGGGAGCCATGCGACGGCTCGCGATCAAGGTGTGGGAGTTCCCGGTCCGGCTGTTCCACTGGACCAACTTCCTGGCCATCGTGGTGCTGTGCCTCACCGGGGCCTACATCCACTGGCCGTTTCTCTCGACGCCCCACACGGCGTTTCCCTTCGTCATGGGGTGGGCCCGGCTCATCCACTTCACCGCCGGGTGGGTGCTCCTGATCGGGCTTGCCGGCCGGCTCTACTGGTCGTTCGTGGGGAACCGGTACGCCCGGTTCTCCACGTTCTTCCCGTACCTGACCCCCAAGGGC
Source organism: uncultured Thermodesulfobacteriota bacterium (assembly GCA_964624725.1). Classification (GTDB taxonomy): domain Bacteria; phylum Desulfobacterota; class Deferrisomatia; order Deferrisomatales; family Deferrisomataceae; genus Deferrisoma. Next base: position 1,092 of record CAZUYO010000167.1, on the reverse strand, counting down.
TGGAAGGACATCTGGGGCGTGCTGAAGTACTATCTGTTCCTGGAGAAACGGATGCCCCCCCACCTGGGGCACAACGCCATCGCCTCGACGGTGTACGGGTTCCTGTTCCTGCTCTTGTGGTTCCAGGTGGTGAGCGGGTTCGCCCTGTTCGGCCAGGTGGATCCGGCCGGCACGGCCTACCGGCTCACCGGCTGGGTGTTCGACATCACCACGAACCAGTGGCTCCGGCTCGGCCACTATTTCGCGATGTGGGTGATCTTCGCGTTCTTCATCAACCACATCTACGCCATGTGGGTCTCGGACCTGGCCGAGCGGGACGGCACCGCCGGGAGCATGTTCAGTGGATACAAGTACGGAGAGCTCGAGAGATTCGCGGACGCTGATCCTCGGGGTCGGTAACCGCATCATGACCGACGACGCGGCCGGGGTGGAAGCCCTGGCCGCGTTTTCTTCGGCCTACCAGGTTCCCGAGGGGGTGGACCTGGTGGACGGGGGCACCCTGGGGCTCGATCTGCTCCACATCGTCGAAGGATACCCGCGCGTCCTCATCCTGGACTGCGTGGTCACGGGCCGGGAGCCCGGCACGGTGATGCGGATCGAGGGGGAGGACATCCCCCGGGTGCTCGGCCAGTGCCTCTCCCCCCACCAGATGGGCATCCAGGACCTCGCGGCGGCGCTGGAACTTCTGGGGCGCATGCCCGAGCGGCTGGTGGTGCTCGGGATCGAACCCGAAAGCGTCGCGCCCGGGGTGGAACTCTCGGAGCCCGTTCGACGCAGCCTCCCCCGCCTCGTTGACGCGGCGGCGGAGGTGCTGCGGGAGTGGGGGGTGGAGGTGAGGAGGCTGGGAAGCTAGAAGGCTAGAAAGCTAGAAGGCTAGAAAGCTAGAAGGCTAGAAAGCTAGAAGGCTAGAAGGCTAGAAGGCTAGAAGGCTGGGAGGCTGGGAAGCTGGGAGGCTGCGGAGCGGGCGGGCCGGCGGGTCGGCGGACGGGGCGCCCCCCGAGCGCCGAGCTTCCGGATTCCGGCTACCGGGTTCCCCGCACCCGGGCGAGGTAGCGGGCGATCTCCTCGGCTTCTTGGTCGTCGATCCGGGCC
>CAZUYO010000166.1:0-6478 GCA_964624725.1 uncultured Thermodesulfobacteriota bacterium | reverse complement strand
GGGGAGACGCCGCCCCGGCTGCCTCGCGGCACCACCCCCTCCGTCCGCGGGGCCGAGGGGCCTGCCGCCCGGGGCCGGCACAGGGCCCCCCCGTACGCAGTGCCGTGTTTCCGGCATAGCAAAAGGGGAGCCGATCGTTCGGCTCCCCTTTCGGATCAACTGGTGCCCAGGGCCGGACTCGAACCGGCACGGGATTGCCCCACTACCCCCTCAAGATAGCGTGTCTACCAGTTCCACCACCTGGGCACGGATTCGGTTGTCGGTGCTGCTACTGCTGCCCCGTGGGCTGCTGCGCCGGCTGCTCGGCCGGGGCGGGCGCTTCGGGCGCCGGCGCCGTGGCCGCCGGCTGGTCCGGAACCACGCTCACCTTATACCGATGGCTCGCCATATAGGTCAAGCCCAGGGAGGTGAGCATGAACACGCCGGCCGCGGCCGCCGTGAGCTTGCCGAGGAAGGTGGTGCCGCCCGAGCTCCCGAACAGGGTCTGGCTGGATCCGCCGAACACGGCGCCCATGTCGGCGCCCTTGCCCTGCTGGAGGAGCACGATGCCCACCAGGATGAAGCTCACGAGCACGTGGAGGATGATCAACGCGGTGTACATGTCGTTGGCCCCGTTCCAAGAGGATCGAAACGCGCCTTATACCGCACTTCGGACGATGGATGCAAACGCCTCGGCCTGGAGGCTCGCCCCCCCCACCAGGGCGCCGTCCACGTCGGGCTGCCCCAGGAGCCCCGCCGCGTTGTCGGGCTTGACGCTCCCGCCGTAGAGGATCCGCACCGTCTCCGCCGCCTCCGGCCCCCCGATCCCTTCGAGCACCGAGCGGATGTGGGCGTGCATCTCCTGGGCCTGCTCGGCCGTGGCCGACCGGCCGGTGCCGATGGCCCACACGGGCTCGTACGCGACCACCACCCGCAGCAGATCGTCCGGGCCCAGGGGCCCGAGGCCCGCCCGGATCTGGGTTTCCACCACCTCGAAGGCCCGACCGTCGTCGCGCTGCTCGAGGGTTTCGCCCACGCACACGATCGGGGTCATGCCCGCCCCCAGGACCCGGCCCGCCTTCCGGGCCACGAGATCGTCGGTTTCCCCGAAATCCCGGCGGCGCTCGGAGTGCCCCACGATCACGTAGGCGACCCCGAGCTCCGCGAGCATGGACGCCGAAACCTCGCCGGTGTACGCCCCCTCGAGCTCCCAGTGGACGTTCTGGGCCCCGAGGCGGACCGGCGACCCGCCGAGAACCTGGGCCACGGCGGAGAGGGCCGTAAACGGCGGGGCCACGGCCACCTCCACTCCGGAGAGATCCCGCACCCCGGCCACGATCCCTTCCGCCAGGGCCCGGGCCTCGGACACCGTTTTGTGCATCTTCCAGTTGCCGGCCACGAACGGCGTGCGCATGGGGAACTCCTTGGAAAAGCTGGAAAGCTAGAAAGCTGGGAGGCTGGGAGGCTGAACCCTTCGTGCTTTTCAGCTTCGCCGGCCTTGCCTCACCGGATTTCGTCCCCATCGGGAGTCGGCAACCAGACCACGGCGGAGAGCCCCTGACTTCTGTCGGCCGAATTCTGACGCCTGAGAAGGAAGGCGCTCCCATGCCTCGGGCCGGGGACCGGCGCCGAAATGCCCAGAGGGTTTTGGCCGCCGAGCCGCCCCGCAGCCTCGCCGCCCAGCCAGGCGTTACTCGGACGATTCCAGGGCGGCGATCCCCGGGAGGGTCTTCCCCTCGAGGAGCTCGAGCGAGGCGCCGCCCCCGGTGGAGATGTGGGAGATCCGGTCGGCGACCCCGGCCTGGTTCACCGCGGCCACGCTGTCGCCTCCCCCCACCACGGTGAAGGCCGAGGACTCGGCCGCGGCCCGGGCCACCGCCACGGTGCCCTCGGCGAAGGCCGGGATCTCGAAGACGCCCATGGGCCCGTTCCAGACCACGGTGCGGGCCGCCCCCACCGCCTCGGCGTACGCCGCCCGGGTTTTGGGGCCGATGTCCACGCCCTTCCACCCGGCCGGGATCTCGGCCCCCTCGGTGGTGCGCGTCTCCGCCCCGGCCGAGAGGTCCCGGGCGATCACGTGATCGGACGGAAGCGCGATCTCCTTGCCCGCCTTCTCGGCCTCGGCGAGGAGCTCGGCCGCGAGTTCCACCTTGTCCTCTTCCACCAGGGAGTCCCCCACCGGGACGCCCCGGGCCCTCAGGAAGGTGTAGGCCATGGCCCCGCCCACCAAGAGCCGGTCCACCCTGGGCAGGAGGTTTCGGATCACCCCGATCTTGTCGCTCACCTTGGCCCCGCCCAGCACCGCCACGTAGGGGGGCTCGGGCGCCCGGAGCACCCGCTCAAACGCCCGAATCTCCTGGAGGAGCAGGAATCCGGCGGCCTTTCGCTCGGGAGGGAACAGGGCGGCCATGCCGGCCGTGGTGGCGTGGGCCCGGTGGCAGGTGCCGAAGGCGTCGTTCACGTACGCCTCGGCCAGTGCCGCGAGCCCCCGGCAGAGCTCCGGGTCGTTCTTGGTCTCCCCGGGGTGGAACCGCACGTTCTCCAACAAAAGCACCTCGCCGGGTTCGAGGTTCCGGGCGAGTTCCTCCACCTTGGGGCCCACGACCTCCGGGGCCAGGAACACGCTCATGCCCAGGAGCTCCCCCAGCCGCTCGGCCACCGGGCCCAGGGAGTAGGCCGGGTCCGGGGCCCCCTTGGGCCGGCCCAGGTGGCTCGCCACCACCAGGGCGGCGCCCCGGTCGAGCAGGTGGCGCAGGGTGGGCAACGCGGCCCGGATCCGGGTGTCGTCGGTGATCCGGCCCTCCTTGAGGGGCACGTTGAAATCCACCCGGACGAAGACCCGCTTGCCCCGAACCTCGAGATCCTCCACGGAACGGATCGCCATGGAACACCCCCTTTCCTCTGGGCTGGAAGGCGAAAGGGCTGGAACGCCGGAACGCGGCGAAACGATACGAGGTTCGCAACGGTGGGTCAACGCTCCGCCGGGGGCCTCCTATCCCGCCTCGACCCGGTTTCGCCCGCCTTCCTTGGCCCGGTACAGGGCCTCGTCCGCCCGCTGAAAGGCCGTGGCGGCCGTGTCCCCGGGCCGGAACTGGGACACCCCGCACGAAACCGTGATCGGCACGGGCTCGCCCCGGGCGTGGAACCGGAACGCCTCGACGCTCCGCCGGATCTTCTCGGCCACCTTGACCGCCGCCTCCAGCGGGGTCTCCGGCAGGAGCACCACGAACTCCTCGCCCCCGTACCGGCCGAAGAAGTCCACCTCCCGGATCTGGGAGCCGGCGATCTGGGCGATGGCCTTGAGGACCTTGTCGCCGGCCCGGTGGCCGAACCGGTCGTTGATGCCCTTGAACTTGTCCACGTCGAGCACGATGACCGACAGCGGGCTTTCGTAACGGCGCCACCGGGCCTCCTCGGCCCGCACCCGCTCCTCGTACGCCAGCCGGTTGAAGCATCCCGTGAGGGGGTCCCGGAGGCTCTGCTCCCGGGCCTCCCGCGCCCGCTCCCGGTGGGTTTCCACCTCCTCCTCGAGGCGGCTCACCGCCTGGCGCAGCCGCTCCACCTCGGCCCGGAGCTCCTCCTCCCGGTTCTCGTCCGCCTTCCGGTGGGCCTCGAGGTGGCGCTCGATCGCCTCCAGGCTGCCCCGGATCCAATCGCGCAGGGTGGCCACGTCGGCCGCGCCGGCGCTTCGCTCGGCCAGCCCCCGCATCTCCTGGCGGACCGCCGTGTCCAGCCGGCGGGAGGCGTCGAACCCCGCCCGAGAGCGCTCCCAGGTCCCCAGGAGCCCCTGGTCGATGAGCCGGAGCCGCTCGGCCATCTCCTGGAGGAGGGTCTCGAGCTGGGACTTCTCGTCGGCCACCGCCGCCTGCATCCGGTACACCAGGCCGGCGACGGCATCGATCGCGTCGGGCAGCTCGTCGGGGGAGATCCCCGGTTCGAACCGCTCGATGAGCCGCAACGCGTCCGGGGCGCAGGACGAGGGCAAGGGCAGGCGCTCCACGAGGTGGATCAGCACGAGGTGCACCGGGGGACCGGCCGCGCCGGGCTCGGCCCACCGGGTTTCCGCGAGCACCCGCTCCTTGAGGGCTTCCACCTTTTCCTCGACCCCCGCCAGGTCGAGACCGGCTTTGAGATCGTCGCGGATCTCGGACAAAGCGGCCGTGATCTCGGGGGTGGAGGGCCCCTCGGCCACGATGGAGAGGTGGGTCAGGATCCGGCGCACCCGGTCCCCCAGGGCGGCCCACTCCCGTTCCTTGGCGTCGAGCTCGTCGACGAGCCGCAGGTATTTTTCGCGGTAGGTGAGGTCGTCGGGTCGGGCCATGTCGGACTGCCTACATCGACGCGAGAAACAAAGCCCCTGCGCCCCCGCCCGCGGCCAGGGCCGACACGGCCCACAGGAGGCGAAGCGCACGGTCCAGATGGTCGGGGCCGGGCAGGGGGCCCGGGTCCCCCAGGCGGGGGCTCGCCCGGAGCACCCCGCCGTAGCGCGCGGGTCCGCCGAGTTCCACCCCCAGGGCCGCGGCGAAGGCGGCCTCCGGAAACCCGGCATTGGGCGACTTGTGGAGCCGGCCGTCCCGCCAGGCCACCCGGAGCGCGCGCCGGCCCCGCCGCCACAGAATCTCCGCCGCCAGCGCGGCCACGACGGCGGTCAGCCGCGCCGGGATCCAGTTTGCCACGTCGTCGGCCCGGGCGCTAACCCGCCCGAACCGCTCGTACCGCGGGTTGCGGTACCCCACCATGGAGTCCAGCGTGTTTACCGCCTTGTAGGCCACGGCCAAGGCGGGGCCGAGCCCGAGCGCCGCCCCGAGGGCCAGATAAAACAGCGGCGCCACCACCCCGTCGGAGGCGTTCTCGGCCACGGTTTCCACGGCGGCCCGGAGGATCTGGGGAGGGGGGAGGTCGGCGGTGTCGCGCCCCACGATCCGGGCGAGCCACCGACGGGCGGCCTCGACGCGCCCCCGCCGCACGAGCCGCCCCACCTCCCGGGCCTCCTGGTCGAGGGCCCGGGTGGCCAGGCAGGCGTAGGCCAGGTAGACCCCGACGGCCGCGCCCAGAGCCGGGTGGAGCCCCCGGGCGAGGCGCCACAGCCCCCAGGCCCCCCCGAAGGCCGATGCCACCACCGCCGCCCAGAGCACGGCGCCCCGCCACAGGGCCCCCTCGGCGGCGTAGAGCTTGGCCTCGAGCCGCGAGATCGCCCGCCCGATCGCCACGACCGGGTGGGGCCAGGGGATCCAGGCCGGATCCCCGAAGGCGGCGTCCAGCAGCCAGGCGGCGAGGAGGTGGCCGGGGCCGAATCCGGTCATCCCGCGGCCCTCCGGACGCCGAGGATTCCCTCCAGGGCGCCGACCAGCTCCTCGTTCTCCTCGGGACGCCTCACGGCGATCCGCAGATACCGGTCTCCCAGGCCGAAGCTGCCGCAGTGACGCACCAGGATGCCCTGCCGCGCCAGGGCCTCGTAGGCCGCCGTCGCCGTGGGGGCCGGCGGGAGGAGCTCCACGAGAAGGTAGTTCGCGGCCGAGGGCAGGGGGCGAACCCCCGGAAGCCGGCCGAGCCGTTCCCGGAACCGTTCGGCCTCCCCGAGGATCGCGGCCCGGGTCTCCTCCTCCCAAGCCCGTCGGCCCACGCAGTGGGCGCCGGCCACCTGGGCGAGCGTGTTCACCGACCACGGCACCTGGAGCCGGGCGATGCGTCCGACGAGGTCGGCGGGGCCGGCCAGAAACCCGACCCGCAGGCCGGGGAGGGCGTAAAATTTCGTAAGCGACCGCAGGACGAGGATCCCCCCGCCGTCGGCGGCCCGGCCGAGCACCCCCTCCTCCGGGCAGAAGTCCATGAACGCCTCGTCCACGAGGACCAAAGCCCCCCGCTCCCGGCACCGCCGGGCGAGGCGGAGCACCTCGTCGGCGGGCTCCAGGCACCCGGCGGGGTTCCCCGGGTTCGAGAACACCACCACATCGCCCGGTTGCACGGTTTCGGCGAGCCGGCCGAAGTCCACCCGGAACCCCCGGGCGGCCTGGCGCGGCACCTCGACGAGGGCGGTTCCGGCCGGGGCGAACTGGGCGTACAGGCTGAAATCCGGCGGGCACCACACGAGCCTGGCCGGCGCCAGCGCCCGAAGGACGAGATCAATGAGCTCGGCCGAGCCGTTGCCCGGGAGGATCGCCTCGCCCGGCAAACCGAACCGGTGCGCCAGGGCCGCCCGCAGCCCCCGGCACCGCCGGTCGGGGTAGTGGACGATGCGCGGCCACACCCGGCCGAGCTCCTCCCAAAGCCCCGGGGGCGGGCCGTAGGGATTGATGGAGGCGCTAAAGTCCACGACCCGCGCGCCTTCGGGCTGTACCCACACGTCGCCCCCGTGGTCCTGGGGCCAGGGGTCAGGCCGACGGGAGACCACGCACCACCTCCTCGATGGCCCGAACGAGGTCGTCGTGCCCCGCCCCGGCCGCGAACGCCGCGCACGCGGCCGCCCGACGCCAGCACGTCGACGACCTCGTCGGCCAGC
>CAZUYO010000165.1:1487-6487 GCA_964624725.1 uncultured Thermodesulfobacteriota bacterium | reverse complement strand
AAGGAGGTTCGAGCCATGGCGGAATCGGTGCAAGAGGTGAAGCAGGAAGCCAAGAAGGCGATGGAGAAGGCCGTCGACGCCCTCCAGCGGCACTTCGCCCGGGTCCGGACCGGGCGGGCCAGCCTGAGCCTCCTGGACGGGATCCGGGTGGAGTACTACGGCACCCCGACGCCGCTCAACCAGGTGGCGAGCCTTTCCATCCCCGAGCCCCGGCTCATCGCGATCCAGCCCTGGGACAAGTCGCTCATCCCGGCCATCGAGAAGGCGATCCTCCAGTCGGAGCTCGATCTCAACCCCACCAACGACGGGAACATCGTCCGGGTGCCGATCCCCAAGCTCACCGAGGAACGCCGCAAGGAGCTCGTGAAGGTGGTGCGGGGCATGGCCGAGGAGGGCCGGGTGGCCGTGCGCAACGCCCGCCGCGAGGCCAACGGCGAGCTCGACCGGCTGCAGAAGGAAAAGCTCATCTCCGAGGACGACGCCCGGCGGGGCAAGGACGAGATCCAGAAGCTCACCGACCAGTACGTGGCCAAGGTGGACGAGCTTCTGAAGAAGAAAGAGGCCGAGATCCTCGAGGTATGAGGAACCGGGGCCGATGACCGCATCCGCCGGCCGGGGGGCCTCGGTGCCCCGCCACGTGGCCATCATCATGGACGGGAACGGCCGCTGGGCCCGGCGCCACGGGTGGAACCGGGTGCGGGGGCACCGGGCCGGCATCGACTCGGTGCGGGCCGTGGTGCGCGAGGCCCGCAACGCGGGGGTGCGCTACCTGACCCTGTTCGCGTTCTCGTCCGAGAACTGGGGCCGGCCCGAGCGGGAGGTGCGGGCGCTCATGGGGCTTCTGCGCCGGTTCCTGCGGGCCGAGGTGCCGGAACTCAAGCGAAACGGGGTGCGGGTGCGGGCCATCGGGGAGCTGGAGCGGCTGCCGCCGCCGGCCCTCGAGGCGGTCCGGTGGGCCGAGGCCGAAACCCGGGACGGCCGGGACCTGGACCTCATCCTGGCCCTCTCGTACGGCGGCCGGGCCGAGATCCTCCACGCGGCGCGATCGGCGCTCGCCCAGGGCCTCGACCCGGCCGAACTCACGGAGGAGCGGTTCCGGGCGTTTCTGTACGCCCCCGACGTGCCCGACCCCGATCTGCTGATCCGCACGAGCGGGGAGATGCGGATCTCCAACTTCCTCCTGTGGCAGCTCGCCTACACCGAACTCTACGTGACCGAGACGTTGTGGCCCGAGTTCCGGGAGGCCGAGTTCCGTGCGGCCCTGGCCGACTACGCCCGGCGGGAGCGGCGGTTCGGGCTGACCAGCGAACAGGTGAGGGGAGCGTCGTGAGCGCGAGGGTGCGAACGGCCCTGTGGGCCGGTGCCGGTTTCCTGGCGGTGTTGGTGTTCGGGGGGCCCTGGGGGTTCGGGGTGCTGACGGCGGCGGTCGCGGCCCTGGGGGCGGCCGAGTACTTCCGCATGGCCGTGGCCGAGCCCGATCCCCTGGAGCACCTCGGCGTCTCGCTTTGGGCCGGCGCGGTGGTGCTCGGGTTTTTGTGCCCCGACCCGGGCGTGCCCGGACTCCTGCTGGCCGCCGGGGCGGCCGGGTACGTGCTCGTGCGCATCCTGGGGTCCGGCCCGAGCCCCGACGGGCTCGCCCGCTGGGGCGCCGCCGTGGCCGCCTGGGTCGGGGTGGGGTATTTCCTGGGCCACCTCGTCTGGATCCGGGAGGTCGGCGTGTCGGCCGTGGTGTTCCTGCTCGCCGTGGTGTGGGCCGGGGACACGGCGGCCTACTACGTGGGGTCCGCGATCGGCGAACGCCGCCTGGCCCCGGCCGTGAGTCCCAAGAAGAGCGTGGAGGGGGCGGTGGCGAGCCTGGCGGCCGCGGCGATCCTCGGGGCCGTGGTCTCGCTCCTTCTGCCCGTGCCCCACGGGATGATCCGGGGGGCGGGCATCGCGCTGGCGGTCAATGTGGCGGCCCAGTTGGGGGATCTCCTGGAGTCCGTGTGGAAGCGAAGCGCCGGGGTGAAGGACTCGGGCACGCTGCTGCCGGGCCACGGGGGCGTGCTCGACCGGGTGGATGCCCTTCTTCTCGCGGCCCCGGCCTACGCCGGCATCCTCAAACTCCTCGGGGCCGGCCCGTGAAGCGGATCGCCGTTCTCGGCGCCACCGGCAGCATCGGCCGCAGCACCCTGGACATCGTGCGGCGCCACCCCCACCGGTTCCGGGTGGTGGCCCTGGCGGCCGGGGGTCGCCATCCCGAGCGGCTCGCGGCCCAGGCGCGGGAGTTCGGGGCCCGTTGGGTGGCCGTGCCCGACGAGGACGCCGCCCGGCGGTTGCGGGACCTGGGGGTGGAGGCCGAGATCCTCGCCGGCCCCCAGGGCCTCGTGCAGGTGGCCGGCGTGGACGAGGTGGACCTGGTCGTCTCGGCGGTGGTGGGGGCGGCCGGGCTCGTGCCCACCTACGCCGCCGTGCTGGCCGGCAAGACCGTGGCGCTCGCCAACAAGGAGTCGCTGGTGGCGGCCGGCGAGGTGGTCATGGCCGCGGCGCGGCGCACGGGCGCGCGGATCCTGCCGGTCGACAGCGAGCACTCGGCCCTGTTCCAGGCCCTGGAGGGGCGCGACATCGCCCACGTGCGCCGGCTCGTGCTCACGGCCTCGGGCGGGCCGTTCCGGGGCCGAACCCGGGCCAGCCTAGCCGGGGTGGGGGTGGAGGAGGCCCTGGCCCACCCCAACTGGTCCATGGGGCCCAAGATCACCGTGGACTCGGCCACCCTCATGAACAAGGGGCTCGAGGTCATCGAGGCCCGCTGGCTCTTCGACGTGCCGGCCGAGCGGATCCACGTGGCCGTGCACCCCGAAAGCATCGTCCACTCCCTGGTGGAGTTCGTGGACGGGAGCCTCCTGGCCCAGCTCGGCCCCCCCGACATGCGCATTCCCATCGCCTACGCCCTGGCGTACCCCGAGCGCCTCGAGCTTCCGGACCTCTCGGTGGATCTCGTGGCGGCGGGCCGGCTCACCTTCGAGGCCCCCGACCGCGAGGCGTTCCCCTGCCTCGACCTGGCCTACCGGGCGCTCCGGGCGGGGGGCACCGTGCCGGCCGTGCTGAGCGCGGCCAACGAGGAGGCCGTGGCCGCGTTCCTGGCCGGACGGCTCGGGTTCCTGGGCATTCCCGAGGCCGTGGCCGCGACCCTGGAGGCCCACGACCCGCGCCCCCTGGGCACCGTGCAGGAGGCCCTGGAGGCCGACCTCTGGGCCCGGCGGTTCGTCAAGGACTGGGTGCGGCGCAAGGGGGAGAGTCCGTGACCTTCGTCCATTCCACCCTGTCGTTCGTGGTGCTCCTGGGCGTGCTCGTGTTCGTGCACGAGTTCGGCCACTTCCTGGTGGCCAAGCGCCTGGGGATCCGGGTGCTCAAGTTCTCCCTGGGGTTTGGCCCCAAGCTCTGGGGCTGGCGCCGGGGGGAGACCGAGTACCTGGTGTCGGCCGTGCCGCTCGGGGGCTACGTGAAGCTCTTCGGCGAGGACCCCGACGAGCCCCTGGCCCCGGGCGAGGGCGCCCGGAGCTTCAGCGCCCGGCCGGTGAGCCACCGCATCGCCACGGTGGTGGCCGGGCCGGCCATGAACTTCGTGCTCGCGGTGGTGGTGTTTTCGCTCCTGAGCCTGTTTGGCACCCCGATCCTCCAGGCCGTGGTGGGCCAGGTGAGCCCCGGCATGCCGGCCGAGGCCGCCGGGCTCCAACCCGGCGACCGGATCACCGCCATCGACGGCGAGACGGTGGCGTCCTGGGACGAGATGGCCGAGCGGATCGCGGCCTCCGAGGGGCGGGAGCTCGAGCTCACGGTGGAGCGGGGGGGCGAGGTGCTCCGGGTCCGGGTGACCCCGGTGTTCCGGGAGTCCCACACCCTGCTCGGGGAAGTGGTGCAAAAGCCCATGATCGGCATCGCCCCGGCGGGGGAGGTGGCCGTCGAGCGGAACCCGATCTGGAAGGCGCCCTGGGTGGGCCTCCGGGAGACCGCCCGGTGGACTGCCGTCACGGCCGAGGTGCTCGTCAAGATGGTGGTGGGCCGGGTGAGCCCCCGCACCCTCGGCGGCCCCATCGCCATCGCCCAGATGGCCGGCGAGACGGCCCAGGCCGGGCTCCAGAGCTTCTTGTTCCTCATGGCCGTCCTCTCCGTGAACCTGGCCGTGTTGAACCTCCTGCCCATCCCGATCCTGGACGGCGGCCACCTCCTCTTCTTCGGCATCGAGGCCGTGCGGGGCCGGCCCGTGAGTCTCCGGCACCGGGAGGTGGCCCAGCAGATCGGGCTGGCGATCCTCCTGGCCCTCATGGCCTTCGTCATGTACAACGACCTTTCCCGGATCCTGAGCGGATGAGGGCGGTCCTCGGCATCGACACGGCCGACCGCACGGCCGGGGTGGCCGTGGTGGTGGAGGGGGCGCTCGCGTGCGAGGTAGTGGTGGCCACGGGGCCGCGCCAGTCCCGCCGGCTCACCGCGCTCATAGAGGGGGCCCTGGCCGAGGCCGGGGTGCGCCGCGACGAGCTCGCCGCCGTGGCCGTGACCGCGGGGCCCGGCGGGTTCACCGGGGTGCGGGTGGGGGTGGCCGCCGCCAAGGGGCTCGCCCTGGCCCTGGGCATCCCGGTGGTGGGCGTTTCGACCCTGGAGGCCCTGGCCGGCCGGATGGGGCCCTGGCCGGGAGTCGTCGCGCCCGTGCTCGACGCGAAAAAGCGCCAGGTCTACGCCGGCGCCTGGGACGGGCTCACGGGCGAGCCCCTCGTCCCCCCGGCCGCCTGGGATCCGGGCGCCTTCGCCCGGGCCGTGGCCGACCTCGGCCGCCCGGCGGTGTTCCTGGGCGGGGGGGTGACGCCGTACCGGGAGGTGTTCCGGGAGGCCCTGGGGGAGCGCTACCACGAGGCCCCGCCGGAGCACGGCACCGTGCCCCCGGGCCGGGTGGCCCTCCTGGGCTGGGCCCGGTGGCAGCGGGGCGAGGCCGTGCCCCCCGAGACCCTCGTGCCCACGTACCT
>CAZUYO010000165.1:0-1387 GCA_964624725.1 uncultured Thermodesulfobacteriota bacterium | reverse complement strand
GCCCAGCCAAGGAGATGCCGATGCAGAACAAGCCCACCCGCGACGAGGCCTGGAAGATCCTCACCGAGCACGTGAAGAGCGAAAACCTCCTGCGCCACGCCCTGGCGGTGGAGGCCGTGATGCGGCACATGGCCCGCAAACGGGGCGAGGACGAGGAGGAGTGGGGCGTCATCGGCCTCATCCACGACGTGGACTACGAGGAGCACCCCGACGAGCACCTCAAGCACGCCCCGGCGATCCTCCGGGCCCACGGCTGGCCCGAGCCCTACATCCGGGCCGTGCTGGCCCACGGGTGGGGCATCTGCACCGACGTGGAGCCGGTGACCGACCTGGAAAAGACCCTCTACGCCGTGGACGAGCTCACCGGGCTCGTGGCGGCCGCGGCCCTCGTGCGGCCGTCCCGGAGCGTGATGGACCTGCCGGTCAAGAGCGTCCGGAAGAAGTGGAAGGACAAGGCGTTCGCGGCCGGGGTGGACCGCTCGGTGATCCAGAAGGGCGCCGAGATGCTCGGGGTGGAGCTCTCGGACCTCATCGCCGACACCATCGAGGGCATGAAGACCGTGGCCGACCGGATCGGGCTCGGGGGGTAGGGCCGCGCCCATGGCCCCGATCCTCTGCCCCCACTGCCGCCGGCTCATCTCGTCCGACGAGCCCCGGTGCCCCCACTGCGGCCTCCACGCGCCGGGGATGCGGTTTCGCCGGGCGTTCCTGGGGTGGCTCCGGCCCGGCCCCCGGGAGCTCGTGCGGACCCTCGTCACGGTCAACGTGGTGTGGTTCGGGCTGTCGCTCCTCGTGGACCCGGGCGGCCTCCGGGGCGGGGGGAACCCCCTGGCGTTCCTGAGCCCCTCGGAGCGGGGGCTGTTGTTCCTCGGCGCCACCGGGGCGCTGCCGGTGGTTCGCCTCGGCCGCTGGTGGACCCTGCTTGCGGCCAACTTCCTCCACGGGGGGCTCCTTCACCTCTTCTTCAACATGGCGGCCTTGGCGCAGGTCGGGCCCTTCGTGGCCCGGGAGTACGGCACGGCCCGGTTCCTCGTGATCTACCTCTTCACCGGGGCGGTAGGGTTCTTCGTGTCGGTCCTGGCCGGGGTGGGGCTCACCATCGGGGCCTCCGCGTCGCTCCTGGGGCTCATCGGCGCGGCCATGTACTACGGCAAGGCCCGGGGCGGCGTGTACGGCGAGGCCGTGTTCCGGCAACTCTGGGGCTGGACCGTGGGCATCTTCCTCTTCGGGTTCCTGTTCCCCGGCATCAACAACTGGGCCCACGGCGGTGGCCTCGCGGCCGGGTTCGTCCTCGGCCACCTCCTGGGCTTCGAGGAGCAGCGCCGCGAGGCCCCCTGGCACCGGCTCTCGGCCCTCCTCCTCACCGCCGCCACGGCCCTGTCCCTCG
>CAZUYO010000164.1:0-6497 GCA_964624725.1 uncultured Thermodesulfobacteriota bacterium | reverse complement strand
GGTGGGCTCATGGCGAGGGAGACATCGGCTGAGTGCCGGATGCAGCGACTGTAGGAGCCACGCCCGGCGCTCCACCAGGCCCCTTGCCGGACGGGATCAGGAAACGGTAGTGGTGAACGCAACTTGGTATGAGGCACGGTAGGCCGCCTGCCGCGCGGGGGAGAACTTCTCGACGGCCGGGTCGTCCGCTTCGATCCCAAGGGGGGCATCGGGACAGGTGGCCCAACCCCCGATGGCCGGGGAGGCCTCCGCGTAGCCGGGGGCCGCCCTCGCCCTTCGCGGCTTGCGCTTGACCTCCGGGGACGACTCTCCTATCCTTCCGGGTTCTTTATCCCCCACCCCTCGATCCCCCCATCCCGGAGGCGCCATGCTCGAGGAAACCATCCCCTACGGACTCACCTTCGACGACGTGCTCCTCCTTCCGGCCGAGTCGGCGGTGCTCCCCGACCAGGTGGACGTCTCCACCTGGCTCACCCCCAAGATCCGGCTCAACATCCCGCTTCTGAGCGCGGCCATGGACACCGTGACCGAGGCCCGCACGGCCATCGCCATGGCCCAGGAGGGCGGCATCGGCATCATCCACCGGAACCTCACGGTGGAGGAGCAGGTGGCCGAGGTGGACAAGGTCAAGAAGTCCGAGGCCGGGATGATCGTGGACCCGATCACGATGCGGCCCGACCAGAAGGTGGCCGAGGCCCTGGAGCTCATGGCCCGGTACCGGATCAGCGGGGTGCCGATCACCGACGAGGAGGGGCACCTGGTGGGCATCCTCACGAACCGGGATCTGCGGTTCGAAAAGAACCTGGAGCGGCCGGTGCGGGAGGTCATGACCCGGGAGAACCTGGTCACCGTGCCCCCCGGGACCACCCTGGAGCAGGCCAAGGAGCTCCTCCACGAGCACCGGATCGAGAAGCTCCCCGTGGTGGACGAGCACTACGTGCTCCGGGGCCTCATCACGATCAAGGACATCGAGAAGGCCCGCAAATACCCGAACTCCTGCAAGGACGACATGGGCCGGCTGCGGGTCGGGGCGGCCGTGGGGGTGGGCGCGGACCGGGACGAGCGGGTGGCGGCGCTCCTGGCCCACGGGTGTGACGTGATCGCGGTGGACACGGCCCACGGCCACTCCAAGATGGTTCTCCAGGCCGTGGAGGCCATCAAGCGCCAGTGGCCCGACGCCCAGGTCATCGCCGGCAACGTGGCCACGGCCGAGGGCGCCGAGGCCCTGATCCGGGCCGGGGCCGACGCCGTGAAGGTGGGGGTGGGGCCGGGGTCGATCTGCACCACCCGGGTGGTGGCGGGCGCCGGGGTGCCCCAGGTCACGGCCGTGGCCGAGGCCTCGCGGGTGGCCGACCGGCACGGGATCCCGGTGATCGCCGACGGCGGGGTGAAGTACTCGGGCGACATCACCAAGGCCATCGCGGCCGGGGCCTCGTCGGTCATGATCGGGAGCCTCCTGGCCGGCACCGAGGAGAGCCCGGGGGAGCTCATCCTCTACCAGGGCCGCTCCTACAAGGTGTACCGGGGCATGGGGTCGCTCGGGGCCATGAAGAAGGGCAGCCGCGACCGCTACTTCCAGGGCGTGCGCGACGAGTCGGAGCTCGTGCCCGAGGGCATCGAGGGCCGGGTGCCGTACCGGGGCCCCCTGTCGGCCAACGTGCTCCAGCTCGTGGGGGGGCTCCGGGCCGGCATGGGCTACACCGGGTGCGCCACGATCGAGGAGCTCCGGAAGAAGGCCCGGTTCGTCCGGATCACCCCGGCGGGGCTCCGGGAGAGCCACGTCCACGACGTGATCATCACGAAGGAGGCCCCCAACTACCGGGTGGAGCCCGCGTAGGCGGCCCCGGCCGGGGAAAGGACGCGAGCGTTGCGCCACGACCAGAAGATTCTGATCCTCGACTTCGGGTCCCAGTACACCCAGTTGATCGCCCGCCGGATCCGCGAAAGCCGGGTGTACTGCGAGATCCACCCCTGCACCGTGCCCCTGGAGCGGGTGCGGGCGTTCCGGCCCCAGGGCATCGTGCTCTCGGGGGGGCCCTCGAGCGTGTACGACGCCGACGCCCCCCGGGTGCCGAAGGAGATCTTCGACCTGGGCGTGCCGGTGCTCGGCATCTGCTACGGCATGCAGCTCATGACCCATCTGCTGGGCGGCCGGGTGGCCCGGGGGCTCAAGCGGGAGTACGGGCTTGCGCACATCACGGTGGACGAACCCCGGGGCCCCCTGACCGGGTTCGAGCCCGGGGAGACCGTGCCGGTCTGGATGAGCCACGCCGACCGGATCGAGGAGATGCCCCCGGGGTTCCGGGCCCTCGCCCACACCGAAAACAGCCCGGTGGCCGCCATGGGCCACGGGGAGAAGCCCTGGTTCGGGGTGCAGTTCCACCCCGAGGTGGTTCACACCCCCCGGGGCACCGAGATGCTCGAGGCGTTCCTGTTCGATGTGTGCGGGTGCGAGCCCACCTGGACCATGGGGTCGTTCATCGAGGCCGCGGTCCGGGACATCCGCGAGACCGTGGGGGACGGCAAGGTCATCTGCGCCCTTTCGGGCGGGGTGGACTCCTCGGTGGTGGCGCTTCTCCTTCACAAGGCCATCGGGGAGCAGCTCACCTGCATCTTCGTGGACAACGGGCTGCTGCGAAAGGGCGAGGCCGAGAAGGTGGTCCGGACGTTCCGGGACCACTTCCACCTGAACCTGCTCGCGGTGGACGCCGCCGACCTCTTTCTCGAAAAGCTCAAGGGGGTCACCGACCCCGAGCAGAAGCGAAAGATCATCGGCAACGAGTTCATCTACCTGTTCGAGCGCGAGGCCCGGAAGCTCGGGGACGTGGAGTTCCTGGCCCAGGGTACCCTCTACCCCGACGTGATCGAGAGCGTGTCGTTCAAGGGGCCCTCGGCCACGATCAAGAGCCACCACAACGTGGGCGGGCTGCCGGAGCGGATGAACCTCAAGCTCGTGGAACCGCTGCGGGAGCTGTTCAAGGACGAGGTGCGGGAGGTGGGTCGGGAGCTGGGGCTGCCGGAGGAGATCATCGAGCGCCACCCGTTCCCCGGGCCGGGGCTCGCCATCCGGGTTCTCGGGGAGGTCACCCGGGAGCGGCTCGCGATCCTGCGGGAGGCCGACGCGATCGTGCGCGAGGAGATCCACCAGGAGGGTCTCCACCGCAGCGTGTGGCAGGCGTTCTGCGTGCTGCTGCCGGTGAAGACCGTCGGGGTCATGGGCGACGAGCGCACCTACGAGCACGTGGTGGCCGTCCGGTCGGTGAACTCGGTGGACGGCATGACGGCCGACTGGTCCCGGCTCCCCTACGAGGTCCTGGGCCGGATCTCGAACCGCATCATCAACGAGGTGGACGGCGTGAACCGGGTGGTGTACGACATCTCCTCGAAGCCGCCGGCCACCATCGAGTGGGAGTAGGCGGTGGCCCAGGGGCTGGTGCTCGTGGTGTCGGCGCCGTCGGGGGCGGGGAAATCCACCCTGATCCGGCGGCTGCGCGAGGCGATGCCGGAGCTCGGCTACAGCGTGTCCCACACCACCCGGCCGCCCCGGCCCGGGGAGCGCGACGGGGTGGACTACCACTTCGTGGACCGGGCCACCTTCGAGGCCATGCGCGACCGCGGCGCGTTCGCCGAGTGGGCCGAGGTCCACGGGAACCTCTACGGCACGGCGCTCACCGAGCTGCGGGCGGCGGCCGAGGCGGGCCGGGACATCGTGCTCGACATCGACGTGCAGGGGGCGCTCCAGGTGGCCGAACGGCTGCCGGACGCGGTGCTGGTGTTCGTGCTGCCGCCCTCGTGGGAGGAGCTTCGCCGCCGGCTCGTGGAGCGGGGCCAGGACAGCCCCGAGGTGATCGAGCGCCGGCTCGCGAACGCCCGAAGCGAGGTGGCGGTGGCGCCGCGGTACCACTACGTGGTAGTGAACGACGACGTGGACCGCTGCCTGGGGGACCTCGTGGCCGTGGTCCGGGCCGAGCGGTGCCGGCCGGCCCGCCGCCGGGAGGCCCTGGAGCGCCTCCTTGGGCCCGGCCCAGCGGCCGATCCGGGGGGACAGTGAGTTTCGGCTTTCCAGCCTTCTAGCTTTCCAGCTTTCCAGCCGTAAGGAGTCACACGATGGCGCGCGTTACCGTAGAAGACTGTCTGGAAAAGGTTCCCAACCGGTTCGAGCTCGCGATGGCCGCGGCCCAACGGGTGCGGCAGCTCCTCGAGGGGGCCCCGCCGCTCGTCGCCACGAAGAACAAGATCGTGGTCACGGCCCTGCGGGAGATCGCCGAGGGCAAGGTGACCGTGCGCATGCGCCAGATCCCCCGCCGGGCCCGGTAGGGCCGCCGGCGGGGTCCGGCCCGCGACCCGATGCACCGGATCGCCGAACTCCTAGAGGTCGTCGAGAGCCGTCACCCGGGTGTCGACCTGGACCTCATCCGGAAGGCCTACCTTTTCGCGGCCCGGGCTCACGGGGGGGCCGACAGCAGTTCCCAGGATCCCACCCTTCAACACTCCGTCGCCGTCGCCCACCTCCTGGCCGAGCTCAATCTCGACGAGGTCACCGTAGCCTGCGGCCTGCTCCACGACGTGGTGGAGGAGGCCGTGAGCGACCTGGACCAGGTGCGCGCCCACTTCGGGGACGAGGTGGCCTCGGTGCTCCAGGGGCTCGCCCGGATCGCCAAGGTCCGGTACACCTCCCGCAAAAAGGAGCAGGCCGAGCGGTTCCGGCGGCTCATCCTCGCCATGGCCCAGGACGTGCGGGTCGTGCTGGTGAAGCTGGCCGACCGGCTCCAGGTGATGCGAACCCTGGAGGCCCGGCCCCGCCCCGAGCGCGTCGCCCTGGCCCAGGAAACCCTCGACATCTACGCGCCGCTTGCGAACCGGCTCGGGATCCACCGCCTGAAGAGCGAGCTGGAGGACCTGGGCCTGCGGTTCGCCCACCCCGAGGTGTGGGCCGAACTCGAAGACGGGGTGCGCCGCCGGCTCGCCGAGAGGGAGGCGTACATCCAGGACGTCAAGGGAAGGTTGGAGGCGTTGCTCCAGCGCCACGGGTTCACGGGCCGGGTGAGCGGCCGGCCGAAGCACCTGTTCTCCGTGTACCGGAAGATGCAGGACCAGGGGATCCCGCTGGAGAAGGTGTACGACCTCGTGGCCTTCCGGATCATCACCGGCACGGTGCAGGACTGCTACGCCATCCTGGGGGCGATCCACGCCGAGTGGAAGCCGGTGCCGGGCCGGTTCAAGGACTACATCGCGCTGCCCAAGCCCAACCTGTACCAGTCGCTCCACACCACGGTGATCGGCCCGGGCGGCCACCCCATGGAGGTGCAGATCCGCACCGAGGAGAT
Source organism: uncultured Thermodesulfobacteriota bacterium (assembly GCA_964624725.1). Classification (GTDB taxonomy): domain Bacteria; phylum Desulfobacterota; class Deferrisomatia; order Deferrisomatales; family Deferrisomataceae; genus Deferrisoma. The sequence goes on along the minus strand of CAZUYO010000164.1, from coordinate 1,170 downwards.
GCACCGCATCGCCGAGGAGGGCATCGCGGCCCACTGGCGCTACAAGGAGAAGCGCTCCGAGGCCGACCCCATGGACCGGGTGTTCGAGTGGCTCCGCAAGCTCGTGGACGCCCACAAGGAGATCCAGGATCCCCAGGAGTTCCTGGAAAGCGTGAAGGGCGACTGGTTCCCCGAGGTGGTGTACGTGTTCACCCCGGCCGGCGACCTGATGGAGCTGCCCCGGGGGGCCACCCCGGTGGACTTCGCCTACGCCATCCACTCCAAGGTGGGGGAGCAGTGCGTCGGGGCCAAGGTGAACGGACGGATGGTGCCCCTGAGCCACGAGCTGCGAAACGGCGACCAGGTGGAGATCATCACCTCGAAGCACCACACCCCGAGCCCCGACTGGCTCGAGTTCGTGAAGACCAACCGGGCCCGGGCCAAGATCCGGGCCTGGATCAAGGCCGAGCAGCGGGCGCATTCGGCCGAACTGGGCCGGGAGATCTGCGAGCGCGAGTTCCGCAAGGCCGACCGGAGCCTCTCCAAGGCGTTGAAATCCGGGGAGATGGACGAGGCGGCCAAGGCCTTCGGCCTCAACAAGGCCGAGGAGCTCCTCGAGGCCGTGGGGTACGGGAAGATCTCGGCCCGCCAGATCCTCGGCAAGCTCTACCCCGAGCTGGAGGAGAAGGAGGCCCCGCCCAAGCGGCCCCGAAAACCCCCCCGCACCACGAGCGGCATCGTGATCCGGGGCGTGGGCGACACGATGGTGCGGTTCGCCCGGTGCTGCCACCCCCTTCCCGGCGACCGCGTCATCGGGTTCGTGACCCGGGGCCAGGGCATGACCGTCCACACGGCCGACTGCCCCAACGTGCGCCGCCTCGATCCGGAACGCACCGTGCCGGTGGAGTGGGCGGGCAAGAAGGGGGCGGTGCACCCGGTGAAGATCCGGGTAGACTGCCTCGATCGCAAGGGGATCCTGGCGGAGATCACGAACCTCTTGGCCGAGCACGACATCAACGTGGCCCGGGCCCAGGTGAACACCTGGGCCGCGGGCCAGGCCGTGTGCCGATTCGAGATCCTGGTGGAGGACCTCGACCGGCTCCAGCGGGTCCTGAACGCGATCCTCTCGGTCAAGGGCGTCCACCGGGTCACCCGGGTGAAGACGTAGAAAGGCCGGTCGGCTGGGAAGCT
>CAZUYO010000163.1:3731-6501 GCA_964624725.1 uncultured Thermodesulfobacteriota bacterium | reverse complement strand
CGGGCCGCGGCCCGGGCCCGGGACGCCGTGGAAGAGCGGTTCGGCCGCAAGACCCTCGTGCGGGCCGCCCTGCTCGACCGGGACCGGGGCGGGAAGGGGTGAGCTACCGGAGGAACGGGGCCTGCTGGGTCGCGGCGGCGGGGTTCCGGGGCTGCTCCTCGGGCGGGACGGTGAGCGCCCGCAGGGCGGCCAGGAAGAGGCCCAGGGCGCAGACGAACACCAGGGCGTAAAGAAGCGGCCCCCGGGCCTTGTACTTGAGGCGCCGCCACCGGCGTCGGCGTGGGGTCATGGGTTCCCTCCGTGGATGTGGGGGGTCCTGGGTCCTTGTTCGTCAGGCGGGCGCGGGAACTTGAGCAACCGGCCGGAACCACGAAAGGGCGTTGGCCCGCAGCACCCTGTCGGCCGCTTCGTCCGGAAGCCCCGGGGCTTGGGCCAGGCGCCAGAGGTCGTCGAAGAACCGGGTGCCGGAGTCGGTGTTGCAGCACAGGCGCCCGGCCGCCTCGGGCCGGTCCCGGAGGAGCCGGCGGAGGTCGTCGGCCGAGCTCTTCACCGGGCTCAGGCTCATGCCCACCCGGTATCCCTCGTCCAGCGCCCAGGGGGCCGTGACCGGGGTGGTGTGGTCCACGAGCGCCCTCCGGGCGGCCGCCGGATGGGCGCGCAGCACCGCCAGGATCTCCCGGGTCACCCGTTCCTTGTCGTTCCGGGGGGTGTGGACCCCGAACACCTGGTCGCGGGCCTCCAGTTCGGGCGCCAGGGCGAGCTGGGCCTCGAACACCTCCCGCTCCCGGGCCGAGCCGGTCTCGAGCCCGATCTCCCCGATGCCCCGGCACAGGGGGTGGTCGAGGAGCGGCACCAGGAGGTCCGCCAGACGCTCGGGGGCGAGGTCGGCGGGGATGTTCCGGGGGTGGACCCCCACGAGGAGCGCGCAGGGGAGCCCCCCTCGGGCCGCCCGCTCCACCGCGGCGACCTGGGCCTCCCAGTAGGCGGTCAGGTCGGCCACCGAGTCCACCCGGTGGGCGAACGACCAGCTCACCACGGCCGCTCCCTCGTCCCGCAACCACCCGATCCGGTCGGGATGGGCCTCGGCCAGGTGGTCGAGATGGCAGTGGGCGTCCACGAACCGGATCGTCACCGCCGCCGCTCCAGGAGGGCCAGGGTTTCCACGTGTTCGGTGCCGGGGAGGAAGTCGTAGGGGATCACCCGCCCCAGGGCGTAGGGCGCCCGGTCCGTGAGGAACGAGAGGTCCCGGGCCAGGGTCTCGGGGTTGCACGAGAGGTAGGCGATCCGGTCGGGCTCGAGAGCGGCGATCGCCTCCAGCACCCCGGGGTCCGCGCCCTTCCGGGCCGGGTTCAGGGCCACGCCGGTCGGCCGGAACCCCTCGGACACGAGTTCCCAGGCCCCGGCGGCGGCGTCCCCCTCCCGGAACTCGGCGTTCGGGATCCCGAGGCGGTTCGCGTTCTCCCGGGCGTCGGCCACGGCCTGGGGGTTCGCCTCGATCCCCACCACCCGGCGGCACCGGGACGCCGCGGCCAGGGCCGTGGCGCCGATGCCGGCGTAGAGGTCGAGGAGCTCGTCCGAGGCGCCGGGGTCGAGCCATTCGAGGAGGGCGGCGTACGCGGCGTCGGCCAGTTCCCGGTTGGCCTGGAGGAACGACCCGGGGGAGGCCCGGAGGTCGAGCCCCAGAAACCGCTCGGCGATGCGGGTCTCGCCCCGGAGGTCGCGCCATTCGGGGCCGAACACGGCGTTGCCCGGGCTCGGGTTCACGTTCCACGCCACCCCCCGCACCGCGGGCTCCGCCTCGCACAGCCGGGCCGCCAGGCTCCGGAGCGGCCCCTCCCCCTCGGCCGTGCGGGTCACGAGGGTCACGACGAGCCCCCCGTCGGCCCGGCCCTCCTGGAACGCGGCGTACCGGAGCCACCCCTGGCCGCCGGGGCCGGGCCACACGAGGCTCGGGGCCTGGGCCACCAGCCGCCGGAGGGCCCGGGCGGCCGAGGCGATGGGGCGGGCGTGGGCGGGGCACCGGGGGATGTCCACCACCCGGTGGGATCCCCGGGCGAACAGCCCGAGGCCCACCCGGGTGCCCCGCCGGCCGAACACGAGCTTGGCCCCGGCGCGGTGCCCCCGGAAGTTGGGGGAGGGGACCACGGGGTCCACCGGCACGATCCGGCCCAGGGCCCGGGCCAGGGCGCCGGCCACGATCCGGCGTTTCTCCTCGAGCTGCTCCCCGAGGGGGAGTCGGCCCAGGGGGCACCCGGGGCACTCGGGATGGGGACAGTCGGGGGAGCGACTAGGGTCGGGGGAGGCGTCGTCTTGGGCGATCATGGTCCCCGAGGATGCGAAATCCGGCCGCCGGCTGTCAAGATGCGGGCTATTCCACCACGGTCTCGAAGGCCGGCGGCTCCAGGATGTGGCGCTTCACCGTGCACTCGTCCACGGCCCGGGCGATGGCCTTCCGGTACTTTTCGGGGAAGCCCTCGGGCAGGCGCACCCGGGTCGTGAGCTTCGACACCCGGTGGCGCTCCGGGTCCCGCTCCACCTCGAGGGTGACGCCGAGGCCCGCGGTGTCGATGTTCCGCTCCTGGCAGAACCGCAGGGCGAAGTAGCCCGCGCAGGCCGCGATGGAGGAGAGGAACACGTCGAAGGGCGACGGCCCGGTGCCGCCCCCGCCCGCCCGCTCGGGTTGATCGGTATGGATCACGTGGCCCTTGACCTCCACGTCCACGGCCACGCCGCCCGGAAACCGTACCTCGATCGCCATGGAAACCTCCTT
>CAZUYO010000163.1:0-3631 GCA_964624725.1 uncultured Thermodesulfobacteriota bacterium | reverse complement strand
CCCGGTGCCGGGTACCATAGCACGCCATGGAATCCCTGTGGAGACGCTGCGGGGTCGCGTTGACCCTGGCGATGGTGCTCGTGGCGTGCAGCCGGCCGGCCGCGCATCCGGGCGCGTTCCGGGTGGGGATCGAGTCCACCCCCCGGACGCTCGATCCCCGGTACGCCGCCGGGGCCCACGCCGTGCGGATCTTGCCCCTTTTGTTCCACGGGCTCCTCCGGGCCGATGCGGCGGGCCGGCTGGTGCCGGACCTGGCCGCGTCGTGGGAGCAGCCCGACCCGCTCACCCACGTCATGAGGCTGCGGGAGGGGGTGCGGTTTCACGACGGCACGGAGTTCACCGCCCGGGACGTGGTGGCCACCTACCGCTACATCGCCGATCCGGCCCACGGCTGCCCCGGGGCCGGCGCCCTGGAACCCCTGGCCTCGGTGGAGGCGCCCGACGAGGGCACGGTGGTGTTCCGGCTGAAGCGCCTCCACGTCTCGTTCCCCAACGCCCTGACCTGGGGGGTGCTGCCCGCGCGCCTGGCGGGCCGGCCCGACCTGGGGGACGAGATCGTGGGCACCGGCCCGTACCGGCTCGCGGCGTTTCGGCCCGGGGAGGAGATCGTGCTCGAGGCGTTCCCCGACCACGTGGACGGGCCCCCGGCCCTCGAGCGGATCGTGTTTCGCATCGTGTCGAACGCCACGACCCGGCTCCTGGAGATCCGGTCCGGGGGGCTCGACCTCCTCCAGAACGCGGTGCCGCCCTACAGCGTGCGGTTCCTGCGCAAGGACCCGGATCTCAGGGTCATCGTGGCCCCGGGCACCTCCTACCAGTACCTGGGGTTCAACCTGGAGGACCCGATCCTCTCCGACGTGCGGGTGCGGCGGGCCATCGCCCACGCCATCGACCGGGAGACGCTGATCCGGTTCGCCCTGGACGGCCTGGCCCGGCCGGCCACCACCCTGTTCCCCCCCGAGCACTGGGCCCACAACCCGGCCGTGCCCACCTACCCCTACGACCCGGACCGGGCCCGCCGGCTCCTGGACGAGGCGGGGTATCCCGATCCCGACGGCCCCGGTCCGGCCCTTCGGTTTCGCCTGGGGTACAAGACCTCCACCGACAAGACGGCCAACGAGGTGGCCCGGGTCATCGCCGAGCAGCTCGGCCGGGTGGGGATCGGGGTCGAGGTGCGAAGCTTCGAGTGGGGCACGTTCTTCTCCGACGTGAAAAAGGGGAACTTCCAGCTCATGAGCCTCCGGTGGATCGGGCTCCGGGACCCGGACGTGTTCCACTACCTGTTCCACTCGGCCTCGGTGCCCCCGGCCGGGGCGAACCGGGGCCGGTACCGCAACCCCGACGTGGACCGGTGGATCGACGAGAGCCGGCGGGAGCCCGACCCGGCCCGGCGCTTGGCGCTGTACCACCGGATCCAGGAGGCCGTGGCCCGGGACTGCGTGTACGTGAGCCTGTGGTGGCTCGACAACGTGGTGGTGCTGCGGCGGGGCTTCGAGGGGTTCGAGCCCCTGCCCGGCGGGGAGTACACGAGCCTCGCCCGGGTGCGGCCGGAGGCGCGGCGATGATCCGGCGGCGCCTGGCCACCGCGGTGCCCACGGTGCTCGGGGTGGTGACCCTGGTGTTCCTGCTCGTCCACCTGGTGCCGGGCGATCCCGTGGACGTGATGCTCGGGGAAACCGCGAACCCCGCCGACAAGGCGGCCCTGCGGGCCGAGCTCGGGCTCGACCGGCCCCTGGCCGAGCAGTATGGCCGCTACCTCGCGGGGATCGTCCGGGGGGATCTGGGCCGGAGCCTGCTCCACCGAAAGCCCGTGGCCGAGCTCCTGGCGGCCCGGATCCCGGCCACGGTGGAGCTCGCCGCGGCCGGGCTCGCCGTGGCCCTGGTGCTCGCCGTGCCCCTGGGGGTGGCGGCCGCCCGGCGCAAGGGCACGGCCGTGGACCGGGGGAGCCTGGTGGCGAGCCTCCTGGGCGTGTCGATCCCGAACTTCTGGCTCGGGCCGATGCTCGTGCTCGTGTTTTCGGTGCATCTCAGGTGGTTTCCGGTGTCGGGACGGGCCGGTCCGGGGAGCCTGGTGCTCCCGGCCGTGACCCTGGGCACGGCGCTCGCGGCCATGCTCACCCGGATGCTCCGGTCGAGCCTGGTGGAGGTGCTGGGGGCCGAGTACCTCACGGCGGCCCGGGCCCGGGGGGCGGGGGAGGGACGGGTGCTGTGGGTCCACGCCCTGCGAAACGCCCTGCTGCCGGTGATCACCGTGCTCGGGCTCCAGTTGGGCTCGCTCCTTTCCGGGGCGGTGGTGACGGAGGCGGTGTTCGCCTGGCCCGGGCTCGGCACGCTTCTGCTCCAGGCGATCCAGGGCCGGGACTACCCCCTGGTGCAGGGGTGCGTGCTCGTGATCAGCCTGGGGTACGTGGGGGTGAACCTCCTGGCGGACCTGGCCTACCGCTGGGCCGATCCGAGGGTGCGGGGATGAGGGGCTGGTTCGAGGGGATCCGGCGGGTGCCCGGCGGCCGGGTGTTCGTGGCCGCGGCGGCGTTGGGGCTTCTCGCGCTGGTCGCCGGGGCCGCGCTGGCGCCGGTGCTTTCCCCGGCCGACCCGGCCGCCCTGGACCTGGAGGGGAGCCTGGAGGGGCCCTCGTGGGCCCATCCCCTGGGCCAGGACCGGCTCGGCCGGGACGTGCTGGCCGGGATCCTCTACGGGGGCCGGGTGAGCCTGCTCGTGGGGTTTTCGGTGGTCGGGGTGAGCCTCGTCGTGGGCACGTCCCTGGGCCTGTGGGCGGGGTACCGGGGCGGGTGGGTGGACGAGGCCCTGATGCGGGTGGTGGACGTGCTGCTCGCGTTTCCCGGCATCCTCCTGGCCATCGCCCTGGCCGGGGTGCTGGGCCCCAGCCTGCCCAACCTGGTGCTGGCCCTGTGCGCCATGGGCTGGGTGGGGTTCGCCCGGCTCGTCCGGGGCGAGGTGCTCTCGCTTCGCGAGCGCGAGTTCGTGACCGCGGCCCGGGTGCTGGGGGCCGGGCCCGTGCGGATCGCGGCCCGGCACCTCCTGCCGAACCTGGTGGGGGTGCTGGCCGTGCAGGCCACGTTTTCGCTGGCCGGCACGATCCTGGCCGAGTCCACCCTGTCGTTTCTGGGCCTGGGGCCCCAGGACGTGCCCACCTGGGGCGCGCTCCTGAGCCAGGGGGTGGACTACCTCCTCTTCGCGCCCCATCTCGCGCTCTTCCCGGGGCTGGCGATCCTCGTGGCCGTGCTCGGGATCAACGTGTTGGGCGACGTGCTCCGGGACCGGCTCGACCCCAAGGCCGCGGGGGAGGGGGGCGGGCGATGATCGTGCCCTGGGCCCGGTGGGTGCCGAGCCCCAACTGCTCCGACCGGGAGGGGTGGGAGGTGGACGCCGTGGTGCTCCACCACATCAGTCTGCCCCCGGGGGAGTTCGGCGGCGGCCACGTGGAGGCCTTTTTCCAGAACCGCCTCGACCCCGAGGCCCACCCCTACTTCCGGGAGATCTGCCACCTTCGGGTCTCGGCCCACTTCCTGATCGACCGCGAAGGGCGACTCACCCAGTTCGTGGACACGGACCGAAAGGCCTGGCACGCGGGCGAAAGCGCCCTCGACGGGGTGCCCGACGTGAACCGGTT
>CAZUYO010000162.1:0-6552 GCA_964624725.1 uncultured Thermodesulfobacteriota bacterium | reverse complement strand
CTCCCAGGCGTCCCGGTCCCCGGCGGGCGGGCCCACCGGCGTCCCCGCCGCGAGGTCCAGCGCCGTTCGGGCGTCGAGGAGGCCGTAGAAGGCGGCCTCGTGGTTCGTCTCGGCCCGGGTGAGAAACGCCCGGGCGTCGAGCACGTCGGCCGAGGTGGCGAGCTGCTGCTCGTACTGGAGGGTGGTCATCCGCAGGTTCTCCCGGGCCTGTTCCAAGGCGGCACGGGCCGTGGCCAGGTTGGCCCGGGCCACCCCCACGTCGAGCCACGCCCGCTTGACCTCGAGGGCCACCTCCTTCCGAAGGCCCCGCAGCCGGGCCTCGGCCGCCGTGCGGGCCCCCCGGGCCTGCCCCACCCGGCTCGCGGAGGCCCCCCACGAGAACAGGTTCGCGCGCACCTCCAGGGCCACCCAGGCGTTGTGGTCGTTGGCGAAGCCGTTCCGGGAGGCGTCGAGGGTGTCCCCCACCCGCTCGTAGCCGGCCACGGCCTCCACGGTGGGCCAGTACTCCCCCCGGGCCGCCCGCTCCCGGGCCCGGGCGGCGTCCAACTCCGCCTCGGCGGCCCGAAGTTCGGGCCGGTAGCGGTACGCCCGCCCGAGCCAGACCTCGAACGCCCCGGGGTCTGCGGCCGCGGCCCGGTCGGGGGCCAGGGGCGCGAGTTCGAATCCCTCGGGGAGGTCGGCCAGGAGCGCCAGGCGGGTCCGCGCCAGGGCCAGGTCGGCCCGGGCCCGCTCCCGCTCCTGCACCGCCTCGGCCAGGGCCACCTCGGCCCGGAGCACCTCGTTGCGGGGCTGCAGGCCCTGCTCGTGGAAGCGTTTCGCGGTCTCCCGGTGGGCCTCCAGGGAGGCCACCGCGTCGTCGGCCACCCGCACCAGGGCCCCGGCCAGGAGCACCCGATGGTAGGCCGTGCGGGCCCGGGCCGCCACCGCCTGGCGGGCCCGGGCCGTTTGGGCCTCCCGGCCCCGGCGGGCGGCGGCGGCCCCCCGCTGGTTCTCGGCCAGGGCGAAGCCGGCGAACAGGGGCTGGGAGACCGTCAGTTGCCACCGGTGCAGGCCGTCGTGGGAGGTGGGCAGGTCCCCGAATGAGGATTTCACCACCGGGGTGTCGGCGAACCGGGTGTACCGGTACCCGAGGTCGAGGCGGGGAAGACGTCGGGCCCGGGCCTCCCGCACGGCCTCCCGGGCCGCTTCTTCCTCGCCTCGGGCCGCGGCCACCGCGTCGCTGTGGGCCAGGGCCCGGGCCACCACCTCGTCCACGGTGAGGGGGGCGGCCCACGCCGACGGGCCCCACAGGGCCGTCCCGACCACAAGGGGGAGCAGGAACTTCTTCATGGCACGTCCTTTCGGCCCGCGGTCACGCCGCCGGCCGCACGCGGAAGAACACGGCGTAGAGCACCGGCACCACGACGAGGGTGAGCACCGTGCCGAACGTGAGGCCGCCCATGATCGTGACGCTCATGGCCGAGTAGAACGGGTCGAACACGAGGGGGATCATGCCCAGCACGGTCGTCAGGGCGGCCATCAGCACCGGGCGCATCCGGCTCGTGGAGGCGTCGACGATGGCCCGGAACGGCTCCTTGCCCTCCCGGATCTCCAGGTCGATCTGGTCGATCAGCACCACGGCGTTCTTGATGAGCATGCCCGACAGGCTCAGAAACCCCAGGAGCGCCATGAACCCGAACGAGGCGCCGAACCCGAGAAGCCCCGCGGTCACCCCGACCACCGCAAGCGGCAGGCACAGAAAGATGATGAGCGGCTGGCGCAGCCGGTTGAACAGCGCCACCACGATCACGGCCATGGCCAGGAAGTAGAGGGGCACCAACCGGAACAGGCTCGCCTGGGCGTCGCGGGCACTCTCGTACTCCCCGCCCCACTCCAGGGAGTACCCGGCGGGGAGGGCCAGGGCCTCCACCCGGGGCCTGACGGCCCGGAACAGGGGGTCGGCGTTACCCACCTCCGGGTCGGTCATCACCGTGAGGGTGCGCTTCCGGTTGCGCCGGCGGATGATCGAGGTCTCCCACGCGAGTTCCGTGCGGGGGGCCACCTGTCCCAGCGACACGGCCCCGCCCCCCGGCAGCGGCACCGGGGCGTCCGCCACCGAGCCGGCACCGGCCCGCTCCGGCTCCGGGAGCCGCAGCACGATCGGCAGCAGGTCGTTGCCCTCCCGGTACTGGCCCACCGGAAGCCCCGAGGACGATGCGGCCAGGGCGCCGCCGAGCTGCACCCGGGTGAGCCCCAGCCGCCGGGCGCTCGCCTCCGCCACGGCGGGCCGGAGCACCGGCACCGGCTGGCGCCAGTCGTCGCGCACGGCGTAGGCGCCCGGGGTGGAGGCGAACACGGCCTTGACCTCCTCGGCCAGGCGACGGAGCACCGCCGGGTCGGGCCCGCTCAGCCGGGCCTCCACCTTGGCCCCGGCCGAGGGCCCGATCACGAACTTTTTCACCTTGGTCTCGGCGCCGGGCAGGTTCTCGGCGAGCCACCGGCGGGTCTGGGCGACCATGGCGTCGATGCCCCGGTAGTCCGCGACCGTCACGAGCACCTGGGCGTAGGCGCTCGAGCGCATGGCCGGCTCGTAGGTGAGCAGGAACCGCAGCGCCCCCTGCCCCACGAAGGTGGTGGTGGCCTCGGTGTTGTCGAGCCCCGCCAGGAACTCGGCCACCCGCGCCGCGTCGGCCGACGTGCGGGTGATGCTCGTACCCTCGGGCTCCCAGAGGTCCACCATGAACTGGGGCCGGCGGGAGCTGGGGAAAAACGACTGCTCCACGAATCCGAACCCCCACACCGCCGCCCCGAGGAGCACCCCCAGGGCCGTGAGCGTCGCGACCCGTCGGCGCAGGGCGCCGGAGAGGAGCCGGCGGTAGGCCCGGAACCAGCGGCCCGCGTAGGGGTCGGCGCCGACGCCCCCGGCCGAGGGCCGCAGGAACCGCAGGGCGAGAAGCGGCGTGGCGGTCACGGCGAACACCCAACTGAGCCCCAGGGAGAGGCCGAGCACGTAGAACAGCGAGCCGCAGAACTCCCCGGTGGAGTCCCGGGACGTGCCGATGGCCGCGAACGCCAGGATCGCCACCACGGTGGCGCCGAGGAGCGGCCAGGCCGTCTGCCGCACGGTCTCGAGCGCCGCCCGCTCGCCGTCCATCCCGGCCTGGGTGCGCACCAGGATGCCCTCGGTCACGACGATGGCGTTGTCCACCAGCATCCCCAGGGCCAGGATCAGGGCCCCCAGGGAGATGAGTTGCAGGCTCACGCCGAACACCGCCATGCCGACGAAGGTGCCGAGGATGGTCAGAAGGAGCACGGCCCCGATCACCAACCCCGACGCCAGCCCCATGGTGACGCACAGCACCCCGATCACGATGGCCACGGCCTCCACCAGGTTCACCAGGAACCCGTTCACCGCCTCGGACACGGTGTCGGCCTGGTAGGCGATGGGCGCCAACTCCATCCCCACGGGCCGCAGGGGTTCCAACTCGGCCAGCCGCGCCTTCACGGCCCGGCCCATGCGCACCACGTTGCCGTCGCTCACCGTGGCGATGCCGATCCCCAGGGCGGGCAGCCCGTTGTGGCGCATCTCCCACGGCGTGGGCTCCTCGTACCCGCGCCGGACGGTGACCAGATCACCCAGGCGCACGAGCCCCCCCTCCCGGTCGGTGGGCACGAGCAGGTTCTCCATCTCCTCCAGGTCGTCGATGCCCCCCGTGGGCCGCAGCCGCAGCTCGTCGGCGCCCTCCGTCACGCGGCCGGCGTCCACCACCCGGTGCTGGGCGTTGAGCAGGTTCACCACGGCCTCCACCGGGACCCCGGCCTCGGCCAGGCGGGCCCGGGACATCTCCAGGTACACCACCTCCTGGCGGGCGCCCCAGATCTCCACGCTGGCCACGTCGGGCACCAGAAGAAGCTCCCGCCGCAGATCGTCGGCGTAGGCCTTGAGTTCGGCGTAGGAGTAGCCGTCGCCGGTCAGCGCGAAGAACACCCCGTACTCGTCGCCCCAGTCGTCGTTGACCTGGGGCGGGAGCGCCCCTGCCGGGAGCCGGGCGCGCACGTCCGAGACCTTGCGCCGCAGCTCGTCCCAGATCTGGGGCATGTCCCGGTTGAGGTACCGGTCCTTGATGTCCACGTACACGATGGAAAGCCCCGCCCGGGACAGGGAGCGGACCTCCTTGACCTGGGAGAGCTGCTGGACCGCGGTTTCGATGGGGTCGGTGACCTGCTGCTCCACCTCTTCGGCCGTGGCGCCGGGGTACGGGGTCAGGACCACCGCGGTCTTGATGGTGAAGGCCGGAAACTCGAGCTGCCCCAGCGACCGGTACGCGGCCACGCCCCCCAGGGCCGTGAGCACGAGGAGCAGGTACGCGACCGTGCGGTTCTTGAGGGTCCAAGCGGTGAGGCCCATGGCGTCGCCTCCCCTACCGGCCCAACCGGCGCACGGGTTGGCCGGGCCGCAGGAACCGGGCCCCGGCCGTCACGATCTCGTCGCCCGGGGTGAGGCCGTCGAGGATCTCGACCTCGCCGCCGTGCACCGCCCCGGTTCGGACGGGCACCGGCACCGCGGTGGAGGTGGAGGGGTCGAACCGGAACACGCGGGACCGGCCCTGGGGATCGGCCGCCACGGCGGCCAGGGGCACGCGCACCGCGCCCTCGGCCGAGGGGTTGCGCAGGGCCAGGGTCACCGAGGCCGCCATCCCCGGCTGCAACACCACTCCGTCGGGGATCCGCACCGCCACGGTGAGGGGATAGCCCTGGTTCGCCGCGCCGGTGCCCCGGCCGACCTCCTTCACCTCGGCCTCGAAGCGCCGGCCGGGCAGGGCCTCCACCGTGCAGACCACGCCGGCGATCCGTTCCGGGTGGGCCGCGATGGCCTCGGGCACGCGCACGGTGACCTCGGGCCGGCCGTCCTGGAACAGGCTCACCACCGGCTGGCCCGGCGCCACCGTCTCGTGCCGTTCCACCAGCGTGTCGCGCACCACCCCGTCGAACGGGGCACGCAGCTCGGTGTCGGCCAGCGCGTTCCGGGCGGCGGCCAGCTCCGCCTCGAGGCGGTCGATCCGGGCGTCCATGGCCTCGAGGTCCTCGGGCCGGCCTCCCGAGGTCGCCTTCTCCAGGTTCCGGTCCAGGGCCTCCAGGGCCGCCCGGGCCGCGTCGTAGGCGGTGCGGGCCCGGTCCACCGCGGCCTGGGCCACCACCCCTTCCGCCAGGAGCCGGCGGTAGCGCTCCCAGTTCGTTCGCGCCTCCTCCAGCCGGGAGGCCGCGGCCGTGCGCTCGGCCCGCAGGGCGGCCACGTCCTCGGCCCGGGCCCCCTCGCGCAGGGCCTTGGCCTGGGCCCGGGCCTCGGCGAGCGCCGCCTCCAGGGCCCGCACCCGCACCCGGTAATCCCGGGGATCGATCCGCGCGAGCACCTGTCCGCGGGCCACGCGCTCGCCCATCCCCACCTCCAGGGCCACCACCGGCCCGCCCACCCGAAACGCCAGCCGGGTCTCCGTGGCCGCCTCGACCACGCCCGGGAACGAGCGGGACTCCACCGGGGACCCCGCGGACACCACGGCCGTTTTCACGGGGCGGGCGGCCTCCGCCGTGGGAGCGGTGGCCGCCTCCCGGGCGCAGCCCCCCGCCAGGAGGGCCAGGACCGTGAGGGACGCCATCCAAACCGATCGGTTCATCTGGAAACTCCTTTCCCCCGGCGACGGGCCCCGGGGGAGCTGGGCCCCGAAGCGGGGCCGCCGAACGACAGACTGACTACTCACTCAGTTAGCAGGGCCGACAAAACGGGGCGCTCGGGCGCCCCGCGCGGATCGGCCTCAGCCGCCGGCCCGGAGGGTCCGGCGGAAGAACCCCACCACGGCCTCCTCGGCGTCGGCGGGCATCTCCTCGAACCCCTTGGCCAACCGGTGGATCACCCCCTCGACGAGGCTCTGGATCACGAACACCGCGGCGTCCGGGTCCACCGGTCGGATCGAGCCGTCCGCCAGGCCCCGCCGCAGGATGGCCCGGCGAATCCCGTTGATCTCGTCCATGGCGCAGTGGATCTCGGCGACCTGGCGTCGCTCCTCCTCGGGGCCGAACAGCCGTGGAATCTCCCGCACGAGCACCACGACCTCCCGCTCCCGGGCTCGGATGAACGCGAAGTCAAGGCGCAACGACCGCTCCAGCGCCTCCCATCCGGTGCCGGCGGCATGATCGAACCGCCGCCAGTGGTCCCGGTACGCGGCCACGAGCACGGCCCCCATCTCCACCAGCAGGTTCTCCTTGGTCTTAAAGTGGTGGAACACCGTGCCGTGGGCCACGCCGGCGCGCTCGGCGATGTCGGCCGTGCTGGTGCCGTCGTAGCCCCGCTCGGCGAACAACTCCACGGCGGCCTGCAAAATGGCCTCGCGGCGGGTCATGGGCTCCTCCTGGACTGAGTACTCAGTCAGTATCCCAACCAACTGGACCGCTGTCAAGGGAAAATGGGGGGCACGTCAGCGGCGGTATGGCACCTCCACGAAGGAGAATCGCTGCGGCGGGAAATCCTTCGTGTTCCGGGTGACCAGCTTGAGTCCATGGTGGAGCGCCACCGCCGCC
>CAZUYO010000161.1:0-6573 GCA_964624725.1 uncultured Thermodesulfobacteriota bacterium | reverse complement strand
CCCCATGGAAGGTTACGCCGGATTCTTGCTCGATGTGGACCTGACCCGGGAACGGACGGAGCGCGTGCCCCTCGACCGGGAACTCGCCCTCCGGTACCTGGGCGGACGGGGCCTCGCCGCGCGCCTCGTGTGGGACCGCGTGCCCCCCCACGCCGACCCCCTGGGCCCGGAGAACGTGGTGGTGCTGGCCGCGGGGCCCCTCACCGGGTTCCCCGTGCCCGGGGCCTCGCGCACCAGCGTGGTCACCAAGAGCCCGGCCACCTCGCCCCGCGCGGGAACGCCCCGTGCCGGCACCCTGGCCATCGGCCAACTGCCGGGGCATTTCGCGGCCGAACTTCGCTACGCCGGGTTCGACGCCGTGATCCTGCGGGGCCGGGCCAAGGAGCCCGTGTCTTTCGTGATCCGGGACGGCGAGGCCACCCTGCGCCCGTCGCTGGACCTGTGGGGCAAGGAGATCCCCGAGGCCGAGGCGCTCCTGCGGGAAGACCTTCCCCGGGAACCCTATCAGGTGGTGGCGATCGGGCCGGCCGGGGAGAACCGGATCCCCCTCGCCTCGGCCGTACACAGCCACCCCTACGGCGCCCACGCCGGACGCGGGGGCATCGGCGCGGTCTGGGGCAGCAAGAACCTCAAGGCCGTCGCGGTGCGGGGCACGCTCACCCCCTTCGACGCGGCCCGGCCGGCGGAGCTCGACAAGCTCACCCCCGAACTGGCCAAGAACCTCCAGGGGTGGAACCGGTACGAGACCTGGCGCCGGTACGGCACGGCGTGCCTCCTGGAGGCCGGGAACGACGCCGGGTTCCTGGCCGTCCGGAACTTCCGGGAGGGCTGGACCCCCAACGCGGCCGCCGTGGGGGCCGTGCGGGCCGAGGCCGTGTACTGGCTCCGGAGCGAGGCCTGCTACTACTGCCCGCTCCACTGTCGCAAGGTGGCGCGGCTCCCCGGCCGGGGCGGCCCCGGGCTCGCGGTGGCCGGGCCCGAGCTCGAGACCGCGGCCATGCTCGGCACGAACCTCGGCCTCACGGACCTGGAGGCCGTGCTCCGGCTCAAGGACCGCTGCGACCGCCTCGGCCTCGACCCTTCGAGCGCCGGGAACCTGCTGGGGTTCCTGACCGAGGCGGTCGAGCGCGGCCTCGTGGCCCCGGCCGACCTCGGGGGCGTGGCGCCCCGGTGGGGGGACGGCGAGGCCTATCGGGAACTCCTGGACCGGATCGGCCGGGCCGACGGCTCGGTGGCCTGGGCCGCGGCCGGGGTGCGGGCCGCCGCGGCCCACCTGGGCAAGGGCGCCGCGGCCTGGGCCATGGAGGTCAAGGGCCTCGAGATGGACACCTACAACCCGCCGGGACTGCCAGCGCTCGCCATCTCGTTTGGCACCGCGCCGGTGGGCGCGGCCCACGAGTTCGGCCACACCCCCCGGGTCCAGGACGAGCGGGCCGTCTCCGACTCCCTCGGCCTGTGCCGGTTCCACCTCTACGCCAACCCCCTCGAGGTCCAGGCCCGGGTGCTGGCCGCGGTCACGGGGATCGACCGGACGCCCGACGACCTTCGCACCCTGGGCGAGCGCGTCTGGAACCTGGAGCGGGCGTTCGCCGCCCGGGAGGGGTTCGGGCCCGAGGACGACCGGCTGCCGGCCCGACCGAGCGCCGACGCCTTCACCCAGGGCCCCCGGGCCGGGGCCGCCCTGTCCCGGGACGACGAGGAACGCCTCCTCGCCGACTACTACCGGCAGCGGGGGTGGGACCCCTCGGCCGCGGCGCCCACGGCCGAGACCCTCGGCCGGCTCGACCTCGGCGACGTGGCCCGGGTGCTCGCGGGGTGACCCGTGCGGATCCGGGTGGGCTGGCTCGGCGTGATCGTGGGGCTCTGGGGGCTCGCCCTGGGGGTTCTGGGGCGCGGCGCGGGACCCGGGTGCCCCCTGGGCACCTGCGCCGCCTGCGGGGCCTGCTTCCCCCGGCCCGGCATCGAGCGGGCGGCGGATCCGGGGGACCGGGTTGCGTAGACCCGCCTGGCCGCTTCGGACCGCCGTGCAGGCGGCCGCCGTGGGGTGGGCCGTCTGGATCGCCCTGAACGCCGCCTTTCTCGCGGCCCTGGCCGACCAGACCCGCACGCCCCCGCCCTGGCTCGCGGCCCTGGCCCGGTGGTTTCCCTTCGGCCCGGAGGCCGGGAGTTTGACCCTGGAGGACTACTGCCCCTTCGGCCCGCTGGAAGGGGCGGTCCGGGCGGTCCAGGGCCTCTGGGCCGGCCGCGGCCTCTCTTTCGTGGGCCCGGTGACCCTCAGGAACCTCGGGGTTCTCGCGGCCGTGGTCGCCCTCGTTCTCCTCACCAAGCGCACGTTCTGCGGCTGGCTCTGCCCCTTCGGCGCCCTGTTCGATCTCCTGGAATGGCTGGGCCGGCGCCTCGGCCTCCCCCGGGTGCGGCCCCGCGCCCGGTGGGACGCCCGACTGCGCCGGCTCCGGTGGGCGGTTCTGGCCGGGATCGTGGGGCTCACGGGCTGGGCGGGCTACCTCGTGTTCAAGGAGGTGGACCCCTTCTTCGCCCTCTACACCCTGGGAAGCGCCACGGCCCCGAAGGCGGCCTACGCCGTCGCAGGGTTGCTCCTGGCCGCCGGCCTCTGGGTGCCCGGGGTGTGGTGCCGGTACCTGTGCCCCCTGGGGGTCGCCCTGGAACCCCTGTCGCGGTGGGGCCGGATCCGGGTGGTCCGGCTCGTGGAGCCGTGCACGCGGTGCAACCGCTGCTCCCGGGCGTGTCCCCAGCGGATCCCGGTGGCCCGGCGCGACCGGGTCCGGGACGGCCGGTGCACCAACTGCCTGCGGTGCCTCGACGCCTGCCCCGAGGCCGCCCTGGAACTTCGGCTAGAGGTGCGGCCGTGAGGGTTTCGGCGGGGTGGTTCGCGCTGCTGGTGGCCGCCGGCTTTGCGCTGGCCCTGTGGGGCGCCCGCACGGCCGGGGTGTGGAAGCCCCGGGTGCGGGAGCTCCCCCCTTCGGAGCGCCTGGCCCCGCCTCCCCCGGCCCCGGGCCGGTCGGGCGCGTTTCCCCTGTAGGGCCGCGCCGGGGCCGCCTTCCCGACCGCACAAAAAAACCCGGAACCCGCAAGGCCTTCGGCCTTCGCGGGTTCCGGGTCGCATTCCGGTGGGCAGTTTACCGTCGTGCCCAGGACCGACTAGGGCAGCCCTCGCTGCAGTGCGCCACGCGGGGCACCATGAACCGCTTCATCGTCATCGCCTTCACCTCCCTTCGTGTGAGGATGGTTGATGAAAGCCAGCCTAAAACCGACCCCGGGGGTTGTCAAGGAACCGCCCGTCGTCACCCTGACCACCGATTTCGGCACCCGCGACCCCTTCGTCGGCGTGATGAAGGGCGTGATCCTCCGCATCTGCCCCGGCGCCCAACTCGTGGACCTCACCCACGAACTCCCGCCCCAGGACGTGCTCGCGGGCGCGATCGCCCTGGAGGACGCCGTGGGGTACTTTCCGGCGGGCACCGTGCATCTCGCGGTGGTGGACCCCGGGGTGGGCACCGACCGCCCGGCCCTGGCCGTCCGGACCGACCGGCACTGGTTCGTGGCGCCCGACAACGGGCTCCTTTCGTTTCTCCCCGAGGGGGAGATCCGTGAGATCCGTCGGATCGAGAACCCCGACCTGTGGCTTCACCCGGTGAGCGCCACCTTCCACGGCCGGGACGTGTTCGCGCCGGTGGCCGCCCATCTGGCCGCCGGAATCGCCCCCGAGCGGGTGGGTCCCCTCGCGGACGGCCTGAAGCGGCTCGCGTTCCCCCGCCCCCGCCCCACGCCCGAGGGACTGGAGGGCGAGATCCTGGGGTTCGACCGGTTCGGGAACGCGTTCACGAACCTTCGCCGGCCCGGGGCCGCGGGCCGCGCCGTGGGGGTGGCCGGCCGGGACCTTCCCCTGCTTCGCACCTACGCCGAGGCGGCACCCGGCCAACCCCTCGCCCTCTGGGGCTCGTCGGATCGCCTCGAGATCGCCGTGCGAAACGGGAGCGCCCGCCGCGACCTGGGGCTCGAACGGGGCGACCGGGTGGTGCTCCGGCCTTGATCGGGTACGGCGCTCCCGGTATAAAAGAGTTTCCGATTCCGCAGGTTTCGGCTTGATCCAACTCGATTTCGGGAAACGGAACTGTTTCGGGGAGGACCGCCATGGCCACCGAGAACACCGCGTTTGCCCAACTGCCCGCCGACGACACCCTGCCCCGGGCCGTCCGGGAGCGGTGGGTGCCCCTCCAGGCCGAACTCCTCCGGGCCGGGGCGTGCTGGGAGGAGAGCCTGGCGATCCTCCGGGAGATGGTGAGCCACCGCCGGCCGTTCCCCTCGGCCGCCGAGGCCCTGGCCTGGTACCGCAAGCCCTACCACCCCCCCGTCTGACGCCGGAGGACCGACGCCGATGCCCTACCCCTTCGCCCACGCCGCCCCCGCCGTCGATCCCCGGGCCGTCGCCCTGGTGCGCACCCGGTTCGTCCGCACGGTGTACCAGTGGATGGCCGGCGGCCTGGTGCTCACGGCCGCAAGCGCCCTGCTCGTCGTGCGAAGCCCGGCCCTCATGGGCGCCCTGGTGCTCAACCGCGGGGCGTTCCTCTTTCTGATCCTGGCCGAACTGGGGCTCGTGGTGGCCCTTTCGGCCTGGATCGGCCGGATGAGCGTGCGGGCCGCGAGCTGGGCGTTTCTCGCCTATTCCGTGCTGAACGGGGTGACCCTTTCGGTGGTGTTCCTCGTGTACACCGGCACGAGCATTGCCCTGACCCTGCTCGTGGCCGCCGCCACCTTCGGCGCCGCCGCCCTCTACGGCACGGTGACGAAGCGCGATCTCGCGGGCATCGGGTCGTTTCTGTTCATGGGCCTCGTGGGGCTCCTGGTGGCCAGCGTGGCCAACTGGTTCCTCCGAAGCCCCGCCCTGGACTGGGCCCTCAGCTACATCGGGGTGCTCGTGTTCACGGGCCTCGCCGCCTACGACGCCCAGAAGGTCCAGCGGATCGGGCTCGCGGCCGCCGCCCACGGCGAGGCCGCGCTCTCCCGGCAGGCCATCCTGGGGGCCCTCGCCCTGTACCTGGATTTCGTGAACCTGTTCCTCTTCCTGCTCCGCATTTTCGGGCGGTCCCGGGACTGATTTCCCGTTCGCGAACGAAGCCTGAGGCCGGTCCCCCGCCCCGCCGGGCGGGGGCGGGGCCCCGGCTTTACCCTGTTGCCATCCGACACGAAGGAGGTACCGATGTCCCAGCGCAGAAGGCTCACCATCGACGGCAACGAGGCCGCCGCCTCGGTGGCCCACCGGCTGAGCGAGGTGATCGCGATCTACCCGATCACCCCCTCGTCGCCCATGGGCGAGTTCGCGGACGAATGGTCGGCCGTGGGCAAGAAGAACATCTGGGGCACGGTGCCCCACGTGGTGGAGATGCAAAGCGAGGGGGGCGCGGCCGGCGCGGTGCACGGCGCGCTCCAGGCCGGGGCGCTCACCACCACGTTCACGGCGAGCCAGGGCCTGCTGCTGATGATCCCCAACATGTACAAGATCGCCGGGGAACTCACGAGCTACACCATGCACGTGTCGGCCCGCACCGTGGCCGCGCAGGCCCTTTCGATCTTCGGCGACCACTCCGACGTGATGGCCTGCCGCCAGACCGGGTTCGCCCTGCTCGCCTCCAACGGGGTGCAGGAGGCCCACGATCTCGCGGCCATCGCCCACGCGGCCGGCCTCAAGGCCCGGGTGCCGTTCCTGCACTTCTTCGACGGGTTCCGCACCTCCCACGAGGTGGCGAAGATCGAGGAACTCACCGACGACGACCTGCGCGCGCTCATCGACGAGGACGCCGTGCGGGCCCACCGGGAGCGGGCCCTGAAGCCCGAGGATCCCAAGATCCGGGGCACGGCCCAGAACCCCGACGTGTTCTTCCAGGCCCGGGAGGCCTGCAACCCCTTCTACCTGGCCTGCCCCGGGGTGGTGGCCGAGGTGATGGACCGGTTCGCCCAACTCACCGGCCGCCGGTACCGCCTGTTCGACTACGTGGGCCACCCCGAGGCCGAGCGGGTCATCGTGATGATGGGCTCGGGCGCCGACGTGGCCCACGAGACCGTGGAGCACCTGGTGGCCCGGGGCGAGAAGGTGGGCCTGGTGAAGGTGCGGCTCTACCGGCCGTTCAGCACCGAGCACCTCGTGGCCGCGCTCCCGGCGAGCGTCCGGGGCATCGCGGTGCTCGACCGCACCAAGGAGGCCGGGGCCGTGGGCGAGCCCCTCTACACCGACGTGGTGTCGGCCCTGGCCGAGGCCGAGGCGGCCGGCACGGCCCCCTACGGCGAGCGGCCCCGGGTGGTGGGCGGCCGGTACGGCCTGTCGTCGAAGGACTTCACCCCGGCCATGGTCAAGGCGGTGTTCGACAACCTGGCCGCGGCCACCCCCAAGAACCACTTCACCGTGGGCATCACCGACGACGTGACCCACACCTCGCTCCCCTTCGACCCGACCTTCGACATCGAGTCCGAGGACGTGGTGCGGGCCGTGTTCTGGGGCCTCGGGGCCGACGGCACGGTGGGCGCCAACAAGAACTCCATCAAGATCATCGGCGAGGA
>CAZUYO010000160.1:3976-6689 GCA_964624725.1 uncultured Thermodesulfobacteriota bacterium | reverse complement strand
CAGCCGCGGAGGCTCGGCCGGGAGACCAAACCATGCGCGTTCGGATCGAAACCGAAAAGATCAGGAACGACCGGATCCGGAAGATCGAGGAGGTGGCCGCCCAGAGCGTGTACCGCTGCTACCAGTGCGGCAAGTGCTCGGCCGCCTGCCCGGCCACCCCCGAGATGGACATGCTGCCGAACCAGGTGATCCGGTACCTCCAGTTGGGGCTCGAGGAGAAGGTGCTCGAGGCCAACACCCCTTGGATCTGCGCCTCGTGCCTCCAGTGCCGGGCCGTGTGCCCCAAAGGGGTGGATCTGGCCCGGATCATGGAGGCCGTGCGGATGCTCCAGATCCGCAAGGGCAAGAGCGAGATCCAGCTCCAGAAGCTCCCGCCCGAGTACCTCCAGCGGGTTCCCCAGATCCTGCTCATCAGCGCGGCCCGCAAGTTCGTGCCCTTGAGCTGACCGGAGCTTGCGATGAATCTCACGTATTTTCCCGGCTGCACCCTGTATACCAAGGCCAAGTCGTTCGACGAAGCCGCGAAACGGGCCGGAGAACGCCTCGGGTTCACCCTGGAGGAGATGCCCTACTGGACCTGCTGCGGCGCCACGTTCCCGCTGGCCGAGGACTACGACATGGCCCTGGCGTCGCCCACCCGGGTGCTGGCCCGGGCCCGGAAGGCCTCGGAGAAGCTGGTGACCCTGTGCGCCGTGTGTCACAACGTGCTCAAGCGCACGAACCACGTGATGCAGACGAACCCCGAGCGGCGAAAGAAGGTCACCGAGTTCATCGACGAGGAGTACGCGGGCGACCTCTCCGTGCTCCACTACCTGGAGGTGCTCCGGGACGAGATCGGGTTCGACGCCCTGGCCGAGAAGGTCTCGCGCCGGCTCGAGGGGCTCCGGGTGGCGCCCTTCTACGGGTGTCTCCTCCTTCGGCCCAAGGCCGAGATGCAGATGGACGACCCCGACCGGCCCCGGATCTTCGAGGACCTGATCGCGGCGCTGGGCGCCGAGCCCGTGGACTACCCCATGAAGAGCGAGTGCTGCGGGGCGTTCCAGGTGGTCCACTCCGACGCCATGGCCACCCGGTGCTCCCGGGAGATCCTGGCTTCGGCCAAGGGTCGGGGGGCCGACCTCGTGGTGACGGCGTGCCCCCTGTGCCAGTTCAACCTGGACGACCGGCAGGGCGAGATGGCGAAGGCCGACAAATCGTTCCGGGGCCTCCCGGTGCTCTACTTCACGGAGCTCCTGGCCCTGGCCCTGGGCGAGGGGCCGGAGCTCCTGGCCGCGGAACGGCACGCCGTGGATCCCCTGCCGGTGTTGGAGAGGCTCGCAGGCTAGAAGGCTGGGAGGCTGGGAGGCTGGGAAGCCCCCGGTGGATCGGGGAGCGGGGGTTGGGCCTTCCCGCTTCCCAGCTTCCTGGCTTCCCAGCCGTTAACGGGACCTGATATGGCGAATCAACGGGTACTGGTGATCGGAGGGGGCATCGCGGGCATCACCGCGGCCATCGACCTCGCGGACGCGGGCCACGAGGTGGTGCTCGTGGACCGGCTCCCGAGCGTGGGGGGCCGGATGCTCCAGCTCTCCGAGACGTTTCCGACCCTCGACTGCGCCCAGTGCACCCTGACGCCCCGCACGGTGGAGACCGGCCAGCACCCCAACATCCGGCTCCACATGTACTCCGAGGTGGTGGGGTTCGAGGGCGAGCCGGGGGCGTTCCGGGTGCGGATCCGCCACAAGCCGGCCTACGTGGACTGGGAGAAGTGCACCGGCTGCGGGGCCTGCCAGGAGAAATGCCCGTCCAAGGTCAAGACGAACCCCTTCGAGCGGGGCGTGGGCATCAAGAAGGCCATCTACACCCTCTCGCCCCAGGCCGTGCCCAACAAACCCGTGATCGACGCCGAAAACTGCCGGTACCTGACCCAGGGCAAGTGCGGGGTCTGCGCCAAGATCTGCCCGGTGGGGGCCGTGGACTACGAGCAGGCCGAGTCGTTTGTGGAGGAGGAGGTGGCCGCGGTGGTGGTGGCCACCGGGTTCGATCTCTACCCCATCGCGGCCATGACCGAGTACGGCGCGGGCCAGGTACCGGACGTGATCGACGCCCTGGCGATGGAGCGGCTGCTTTCGGCCTCGGGGCCCACGGCGGGCAAGGTGCTCCGGCCCTCGGACGGCCGGGAGCCCAAGCACGTGGTGTTCATCCAGTGCTCGGGGAGCCGGGATCCCGAGAACCACAAGCCCTACTGCTCCCGGATCTGCTGCATGTACTCGGCCAAGCACGCCCGGCTGTACCGCCACAAGGTCCACGACGGGCGCGCGACGCTCTTCTACATGGACCTGCGGTGCACCGGGAAGGGCTACGAGGAGTTCCTCCAGCAGTCCACCGAGGAGGAGGGCCTCGTGTACGTGCGGGGCCGGGTGAGCCGGATCTTCCGGGACGGCGACCAGGTGGTGGTGTGGGGCGCCGACACCCTGTCGGGCCAGGCCCTCGAGGTGCGGGCCGACATGGTGGTGCTGGCCCAGGCCCTGGTGCCCAACCCCGAGCAGGCCGAACTCGCCCGGGTGCTGGGGATCGAGGTGGACGAGAACGGGTTTTTCCGGGAGACCCACTACAAGGTGGGCTCCACCGACACGGTTCGCGAGGGGGTGTTCGTGGCCGGGTGCGCCCAGGGGCCGCGTGACATCGCCGACACCGTGGCCCACGCCTCGGCCGCGGCGAGCCGGGTGCAGGG
>CAZUYO010000160.1:1667-3876 GCA_964624725.1 uncultured Thermodesulfobacteriota bacterium | reverse complement strand
ATGGCCCGGATCGGGGTGTTCATCTGCTGGTGTGGGTCCAACATCGCCGGCACGGTCGACGTGAACCGGCTCGTGGAGGAGCTGCGGCAACTGCCCGACGTGGTCCACGCCGAGAACTACATGTACATGTGCTCGGACCCGGGCCAGGACCGGGTCAAGACCGGCATCCGCGAGCACCGGCTCGACCGGGTGGTGGTGGCCTCCTGCTCGCCCCGGATGCACGAGACCACGTTCCGCCGGGCGGCCGCGGCCGTGGGCCTGAACCCCTACCTCGTGGAGATCGCCAACATCCGGGAGCAGTGCTCCTGGGTGCACCAGAACGACAAGGACGCCGCCACCCGGAAGGCCTTCAACATCATCCAGGCCACCCTCCAGAAGGTGCGGCGCAACGCGGCGCTCGAGGCCATCCGGGTGCCGCTCACCAAGCGCGCCCTGGTGGTGGGCGCCGGCATCGCCGGCATCGCGGCGGCCCTGGAGCTCGCCGACGCCGGGATCGAGACCCTGGTGGTGGAGCGGGAGGCCGAGCCGGGCGGCAACGTGCGGCGGCTCTTCAAGACCTTCCCCCATCACGAGGACGCCCGGGACATCCTGGGCCCCCGGGTCGAGCGGCTCCGGAGCCACCCGAACATCCGGCTCCACACCTCGAGCCGGGTCACGGCGGTCACCGGGTACGTGGGGAACTTCGAGGTGGAGATCTCGCCCCTCGACGGCACCCCGGTCCAGGAGCGGGTCGGGGCCATCGTGGTGGCCACCGGGTACCGGCTCTACCCGGTGGAACGCATGGCCGAGTACGGGGCCGGCGAGATCCCCGACGTCATCGACGCCCTGCGGTTCGAGGAGCTGCTGCGGGAGGCGGCCGAGGCCGGGGCGCCGGTGCGGCGGCCCTCCGACGGCCGGCCGGTGCGGGACGTGGTGTTCATCCAGTGCTCGGGAAGCCGGGACCCGGAAAACCACAAGCCCTACTGCTCGCGGGTGTGCTGCCTGTACACGAACAAGCAGGCGAGGCTGTTTCGGGAGCTTACTCCCGAGGGCCGGGCCGTGGTGTCGTTCATGGACATCCGCACCGACTGCAAGCTCACCGAGGAGTACTGCCAGCGCAACATCGAGGAGTCGGGGCTCGTGTACGTGCGGGGCCGGGTGAGCAAGGTGTGGGCCGAGAACGGCCGCCTTCGCCTCTGGACCGCCGACACCCTCACCGGCGAGAAGATCGAGCTCGACGCCGACCTCGTGGTGCTGGCCCAGGCGGTGGTGCCGGCCGAGGGGTTCGAGGAGGTTTCGGGGCTCTTCCGGGCCAGCGTGGACCAGAACGGGTTCTTCCAGGAGAGCCACATCAAGCTCAGGCCGGTGGAGAGCTCCACCCGGGGGGTGTACCTGGCGGGGGCCGGCCAGTACCCCAAGGACATCACCGACTCGGTGGCCCAGGCCATGGCCACGGCCTCGAAGATCCAGACGCTCTTCGCGGCCGAGGAGCTGAGCCAGGATCCCCTGGTGGCCACCGTGGACCCCGACCGGTGCTCGGCCTGCGGGTTGTGCGTGCCCATCTGCCCCTACGACGCCCGGGAGGTGGACCGGGCCGTGGGGTACAGCCGGGTCAACGAGGCCCTGTGCCAGGGCTGCGGGGCCTGCGTGGCCGTGTGCCCCAACAAGGCCTGCCGGCTCAAAAACGACACCCCCGAGCAGGTGATCGGGGAGATCGAGGTGTTTACGGCGGGGAGGCTGGAAAGCTAGAAGGCCGGAAGGCTGGAACGCTGGAAGGCTGGAAGGCTCCGGGGGATGGCGGTGATCGGGGAACGATGGCGGAGGCTCGAGGTTTGGCAACTGGCGGATGATCTCGCGGCCGAGATTTACCAGGCGACCCAGGAGTTCCCTAGGGAGGAGCGGTTTGGGCTCGTGGCTCAGCTTCGGCGCGCGGCCCTGTCGGTTCCGACGAACATCGTGGAGGGATATGCCCGCCGTGGAGACAGGGAACTGACCCGGTTCTTGAGCATCGCGTTGGGATCCCTGGCGGAAACCAAATACCTTCTGCACTTCTCGCGTCGGATGGGGTATCTGTCCGAAGGGAAATACAACGAACTCCAGGCCGCGTGTCAGCAGGTGGGCCAGAGGCTGTGGCGGTTTTACGAAGCGGTGGGCAAATCGGAAAAGGCAGAAACCGGCGAGAAGCCGTAGGTGGCTGAAGCGTTCTAGCTTTCTAGCCTTCCAGCTTTCC
>CAZUYO010000160.1:0-1567 GCA_964624725.1 uncultured Thermodesulfobacteriota bacterium | reverse complement strand
CGCGGCGACCGAAGGGAGCCCCATGCATCCATTCGCCCGAGAGATCCAGGAGCGAAGCGGGCAGAACCTGAGCCGGTGCTACCAGTGCAAGAAGTGCACGGCCGGCTGCCCCACGGTGACCTGGTACGAATGGCCGAACCATGCGGTGGTCCGGATGATCCAGCGGGGCCTGCGGGACGAGCTGCTGGGCTCCCGGGCCATCTGGATGTGCGTGACCTGCGACACCTGCGGGGCCCGGTGCCCCAACGGCATCTACCTGGGGCCGGTGTTCGACGCGCTGCGGTCCCTGGCCCGCCAGGAGGGCCGCCGGATCCCCGAGCCCGCGGTGCTCGCGTTCCACGAGGCGTTCCTCGGGAGCGCCCGGCGGTTCGGCCGGGTCCACGAGGCCACCATGCTGGCGGCCTACAAGCTCAAAACCCGCGACTTCCTCACCGACCTCGGCGTGGGGCTCCAGCTCTTCGCCAAGGGCAAGATCCCGGTGCTGCCCAAGGGGGTCAGGGGGAAGGCGGAGATCGAGAAGATCTTTCAGGCGGGAAGGCAGGGCGGCTAGGCGGCGTGGCGGCTAGGCGGTGTGAACTTCGGGGGCTCACGCAACGCTCGCAACGCACGCAACGGAAAGCTGGATCGGGAATTCGTGGCGAGCTTGGCGGGCGTTGCGAGAGACCCAGCCGTTCGACACAACCGCGGAGGTTCCGAAGAGGATGGCCGTGGCAGAAGAGCAAAGGGCGAGGGAGGCTTCCGGCGGCGGTCGCGGGGAACTCAGTTACTACCCCGGGTGTACCGCTCACTCCACGGCGTGGGAGTTCAACGAGTCCACCGAGGGGGTGTTTCGCGCCCTGGGCTGGACGCTGCGGGAGCTCCCCGACTGGAACTGCTGCGGCGGAGCGTCGGCCCACAACGTGGACCACACCGTGGGCCTGGGGCTTCCGGCCCGGAACCTGGCCATCGCCCAGCGGCTGGGCCGGGACGTGCTCGTGCCCTGCGCCGGCTGCTACAACAACACCCAGAAGGCCCGCCACGCCCTGGAAACCGGCGATCCGGACGCCCGGCGGATCGAGCAGGCCCTGGGGTTCCGGTGGGCCAAGGGGGTGCGGGTGCTGAGCCTGGTGGACTGGCTCGAACAACCCGGCGTGATCGAGGCCATCCGGTCCCGGGTGACCCGGCCGCTCCAGGGCCTCAAGGTGGTGGCGTACTACGGGTGCCAGCTCGTGCGGCCCCCCCGGATCACCGGCCGGCCGTCGTGGGAGAACCCCACGACCCTGGAGCGGGCCTGCGAGGCCGCGGGCGCCACGGCGCTCGACTGGTCGTACAAGGTGGACTGCTGCGGGGCGGACCTGGGCATCACCCATCCCGACCGGGCCCAGGCCCTGTGCTCCCGGCTGGTGGCCCGGGCCCGGGAGGCCGGGGCCCAGGCGATCGTGGTGTCCTGCGGGCTGTGCCAGGCGAACCTGGACATGCGCCAGGGCGGCCAGGGGATGCCCATCGTCTACGTCACCGAACTCCTGGGCGCGGCCCTCGGGGTGCCGGGCCGGGAAAAGTGGTGGAAGAAGCACCTGGTGGACCCCTC
>CAZUYO010000159.1:3807-6850 GCA_964624725.1 uncultured Thermodesulfobacteriota bacterium | reverse complement strand
GTGGAGTTCCTCGAGGAGTTGCGAAACCGGGTCCGGGTGTTCCGGGATCGGGACCAGGCGGGCCGGGTGCTGGCCGGGATGCTGGGGGACCTTCGGGGAGGCCCGGCCTTGGTGCTTGCGATCCCGGCCGGCGGGGTGCCGGTGGCGGCCGGGATGGCCGGGGAGTTGGGGCTCGACCTGGATCTCGCCGTGGTGAGCAAGATCACCCCGGGCTGGAACACCGAGGTCGGCTATGGGGCCGTGGCGTTCGACGGAAGCGCGCTGGTGAACGAGTCCATGGTGCGGTGGCTCCGGATCGACCCGGAGGAGAGGGAGAGGGGCGTCGCCCGGACCCGGCGGAAGGTGGCCCGGCGCCTTCGGGAGTTTCGCGGAACCGAAGACCCCCCGGATGTCCGGGATCGGCCCGTGGTGCTCGTGGACGACGGGCTGGCCTCGGGGGTCACCATGGAAGCGGCCGTCCTGGCCCTGGGCCGGTTGGGGGCGGGCCCGATCACCGTCGCGGTGCCCACGGCCCACGGCGACGCCGCGCGCCGGCTCGCGGCCCGCATCCCCCGGGTGGTCGCGGCGAACCTGCGGGAGGGCACGCCGTTTGCGGTGGCCGACGCCTACGCGAACTGGTACGACGTGGGGGAGGACGAGGTTCGCGAGATCCTCGGGGCGTTTCGCGGTAAGGGAGAGGGCACAAGCTGAAGGGGGCGGCCCTTCGGCCGCCCCCTTCCGGAGCTACTTCTCTTCCTTCTTCGTGAACTGCACCGGCTTGTCGCAGGTGGGGCACTTCTTCGGCTTGCAGCGGGAATCACGCTCGTAACCGCAGTCGGGGCATACCCAGGTCGCCATGACGCACCTCCTTCGGTGGGTTGGGGCCCAACATCAGGGGAGTTCGTCCCCCTCCTCCATCACGTAGATACCGGGCAGATTCCGATACCGTTCGTCCAGGTCGAGCCCGTAGCCCAGGAGAAACCCGTCCTCCAGGTGGAAGCCCCGGTAGTGGACCGGGATCTCCACCTCGCGCCGGCCCGTCTTGTCCACGAGCGTGCACACCTTGAGGCTCGCCGGGCGTCGGGCTTCGAGATCGGCCAGGAGCTTGGAGAGCGTGGTGCCCGAGTCCACGATCTCCTCCACCACGATCACGTGACGGCCCTCGATCGGATCCTGGAGCGGCAGGAGTTCCTTCACGTGGCCGCTCGTCACGGTGCCCGAGCCGTAGCTCGACAGCCGCACGAAGTCCACGGAACAGGGCACTTCCAGGTACCGGATCAGGTCGGCAAGGAAGATGAACGCCCCCTTCAGGACCCCGATCAGGTGGATTTGCTGACCTTTATAGTCCTTATTGATCGCGTTTGCAAGTTCGATGGTGGCCTGGCGGATGGCCTCGGGGGAGTACACGAGTCGCACGGTTCACCTCGGGTTGACGGACGCGAAACGGAAGATACCCTTGCGGGGCCTCGGGTGGGGCGGTTTCTACCACAGGGGGAGGGGCGGAGACCACCATGGACTCGTTTCGACGCATCGTGGTTCCCGTGGATTTTTCCCCGTTCTCGAAGCGGGCCCTGCGGGCGGCCGTGCGCCTGGGGAAGGGGTGCGGGGCGGAGATTCACCTCGTGCACGTGGTCCCCGAGTACGAGCTGCCCAGCGCCTTCCACGTGCGACTGCCCGACCGGGAGGAACTGGAGCAGAAGGTCCGGCAGTGGGCCCAGCGGGCCTTCGACGACTATCTGCGGGAGGAGGATCTGGCCGGATTGCCGGTGGTCCGGGAGGTCCGGTACGGCAAGCCGGCCCGGGTGATCTGCGATTACGCCACCGAGGTGGGCGCCGACATGATCCTCCTGGCGAGCCACGGCCGCTCGGGGTTCGAACGGGCCGTGTTTGGAAGCGTGGCCGAGAAGGTGCTCCGGATGGCCGACCAACCCGTCATGGTGGTGAAGGGTCCGGTGGAGTGAGGGGGGCTTCGCAACGGAGGAACCATGGGACACAGGGGATTCTGGGTGGGATTGGTCGCCGTCGCCATGGCGGCGCAGGCGCTCGCGGCGGGGGGCGGGGGACCGTTGAATCATCAGATCGGTGAGCCGTTTCCCGATTTCGAGTTCCCGGCGCTCGTGGCGCCCGAGGACTACGCGGCCCTGGGTCTCGATCGCCGGGAGGGGCCGGTGCGGCTGTCCGAGATCCCCGGCAAGGTTCTCATCCTCGAGTTTTTCAACCAGTTCTGCCTCACCTGCCAGCGGCAGGTGCCCTACCTGGCCGAGGTGTTCCGCCGGGTTCGGGAGGGCGACCTCGCGGGCAGGGTGCGCATCCTGGCGGTGGGCGTGGGCAATCGGCCCCAGGATCTTCGGAAGTTCCGGCAGGAGCTCGGGGCGGTGTACCCGATGGCCGCCGACCCCCTGTTCGAGCGGTGGATGGATCTGGGGGATCCGGGCGGGACCCCGTTCACCCTGTTCCTGGTGCGACGGGGCGAGGACTGGGTGCTCGCCGACTTCCACCTGGGGCTCGAGGGCGACACGGAGATCCTGGCCCGGTCCCGGGTCATTCTGGAGGGCCGGGCCGACCTCGCCCGGAAATGGACCCCGGAGGAGGGGCAGGAACATCACCCACCGCTGGGGCTCACCCGCAAGGAGCAGGCGGAGCGGGCCCGGGCGTTCCTCTCTCGCGTGGCGGGCCGGCCCGTGGAGGTGGAACCGGTGGAGGTGGAAGGGGTGCGGTTCTACCGGGCCGTGGCGCCCGGCGGGGAGAAGCTTGATCTTTTCGCCCGGATCTCGAGCCGCGATCCGGTGTGCGACGTGTGCCACGCCGTGCATTTCCTGATCGCCCTCGACGCCCGGGGAACGGTCCGGGGGTTCGAGCCGATCCACGTGACGAAATTCGGCAACGAGCTCTGGTCCGAGGCGGACGTGAAGCGGATGGCGAGGATCCTGGACGGCCGCCCCGGCCGGGCCCTCTCCTTCGACCCGGAGACCGACGCCGTGACGAGCGCCACCATGAGCTCGGCCCTCATCTTCGACGAGGTGCGCCGGAGCGCGGAACTCCTCGGCAAACTCGGTTCGGGGGG
>CAZUYO010000159.1:0-3707 GCA_964624725.1 uncultured Thermodesulfobacteriota bacterium | reverse complement strand
GTCGTCCTCACTCCCCGTGCACGTCCACGTGGATCACGGCATCGGCCACGCCGGGGATGCTTCGGATCGCCTCCTTGATCCGGTGGGCGATCGCGTGGGCCTCGCGCACGGTGAGGTCGGGCTGCACCTCGATGTCGAGGTTGAGCAGGTAGCCGGTCTCCAGGGGCACCACCCGGGTCCCGTGGAGCCCCATGACCCCGGCCTCCTCCCGGGCGAGCGCCTCGCTCCGGGCCACCACCTCGCTGCGGGCGGAGGGGGCGTACAGGCCGTCGCGGGCGCCCACGGGCTCCACGTGGACCATGGCGTCGCGCACGTTGTGGCCCGTCCGGAGAAGGGCCGCCCGCACCGCCCGGGCCACCTCGTGGCCCTGGACCACGTTGAGCTCGGGGTCCACCTCGATGTCCACGTCCACCACGACGTCCGAGCCCAGCCGCCGGGCCCGCAGCCCGTGGAGGCCCCGCACCCCGTCCACCCCGAGCACGATGCCCCGGAGCCGTTCGAGCGTCCCCGGCTCCACGCTGGTGTCCACGAGGTCCCGCAGGGCCTGCCAGCCCAGGTCCCAGCCCACCTTGGCCACGAGGAGGCTCACGAGGCCCGCCGCGGCCGGGTCGGCCCAGGGCCAGCCCCACCGGGCTCCCCCCACCCCGGCGAGCGCCGCCACCGACGAGAGGGCGTCCGACCGGTGGTGCCAGGCGTTGGCCAGGAGGAGCCGGCTGTCCGTCTCCCGGGCCACCCGGGCGGTCCAGCGGTAGAGCCCCTCCTTGACCGCGATGGAGAGACCGGCCCCGAAAACGGCCAACAGCCCCGGGGCGGGCCCGGAGGCGCCGGCCCAGAGCGTGCGGGCCGCCCCGGCCGCCATGCCGAGTCCCGCGGCCAGGAGGATCGCGCCCACCACGGCGGTCGCCAGGGTCTCGACCTTGCCGTGGCCGTAGGGGTGGGAGTCGTCCTCGGGGAGCCGCCCGAACCGGTAGCCCACCAGGACCACGAGGTCGCTGGCCAGGTCCGAGAGGCTGTGGAGGGCGTCGGCCACGAGGGCCGAGCTCCGGCCGAGCACGCCGGCGGCCACCTTGATGACCACGAGCACCAGGTTCACCAGGCTGCCGCCCAGGGTCACCCCCTCCCCCGTGCCGAGCAGGGTGCGGAGGGTCGGCGGAGGTTGCCCCTTGGAGGCACCGGTGTTATAAGATGGCGCCCCGCGGGAGCCGGAGGCTTCCGAATTCCTGGATGTGGGAGGTGGAACCATGCCCATCTACGAATACCGCTGCGACCGGTGCAACGACGAGTTCGAGGTCACCCAGAAGATCACCGACGCCCCCCTGACCGAGTGCCCCCGGTGCCAGGGGCCGGTGCACAAGCTCATCTCCCAGAGCTCCTTCGTCCTGAAGGGCTCGGGCTGGTACCTCACCGATTACGCCAGAAAGAACGGAAAGTCCAGCGAGAAAAAGGCCACGAAGCCGTCCTGCTCGGAGAGCGGATCGAAGGCGTCCTGCTCCTCCTGCTCGGCGGCGAGCGACTGAGCCGCAGGTCTAGACCGGATGCGCGCGAACGCGGGAGCCCGAGGGCTCCCGCGTTCGCGTTGGGGGGCGGGCCGTCCGGGCCCGAACCGGCCGGCATTCCAAGGGGTTCAGGGGGGCGGCGACGGGGCGCGCGTTTTGACTTGCCCCGGACCCGTTGGTAGAGTTCGCCCCCACCCGAAGCGAAGAGGCACGCAGGAGGGATTCCCATGTTTCGCGGCACCATCACGGCGCTGGTCACGCCGTTCCGGAACGGGCAGGTGGACGAGGAGGCCTACCGCCGGCTGATCGACTGGCAGATCGAGCAGGGGGTGGACGGCATCGTGCCCTGCGGCACCACCGGCGAGTCCGCCACCCTGAGCCACGAGGAGCACAACCGGGTGATCGACATCGCCGTGGACGAGGCCCGCGGCCGGGTGCCGGTGATCGCGGGAACGGGCTCGAACAGCACGGCCGAGGCGATCCGCCTCACCCGCCACGCCAAGGACGCCGGGGCCGACGCGGCGCTGCTGATCACGCCCTACTACAACAAGCCCACCCAAGAGGGTCTCTACCAGCACTACAAGAAGGTCGCCGAGGAGGCGAAGTTCCCGATCGTCGTGTACAACGTGCCGGGCCGAACCGGCGTGAACCTGCTGCCCGACACCGTGGCCCGGCTGGCCGACCTGCCGGACATCGTGGGCATCAAGGAGGCCACCGGCGACCTGCGCCAGGTGAGCGACGTGCTCGAGAAGTGCGGCGACCGGATCTCGGTGCTCTCCGGCGACGATTTCACCGTGCTGCCGCTCCTCTCCCTCGGGGGGCGCGGGGTCATCTCGGTCGTATCCAACGTGGCCCCGGCCGACATGGCGGGAATGATCCGGGCGTTCGAGGCCGGAGACCTGGCCGAGGCGCGCCGGCTCCACTTCAAGATGATGCCCCTCGTGCGGGCCCTCTTTCTCGAGACGAACCCGATCCCGGTCAAAACGGCGCTGGCCTGGATGGGCCGCATCGGGCCCGAGATGCGCCTGCCCCTTTGCCCCATGAAGCCGGAGAACCGCGAGAAGCTCGTGGCGACGCTCAAGGCCTACGGCCTCGAGGAGGGGGCGTGATGGTCCGGGCGGCGGTGACCGGCGCGGCCGGACGGATGGGAACGACCCTGGTCCGGCTGATCGGGGAGACCGAGGGGATCGAGGTGGCCGCGGCGGTCGAGCGGCCCGCGCATCCGGCGGTGGGCCGGGACGCCGGGGAGGTGGCCGGCATCGGCCCCCTGGGCGTCCGGATCGGGGACGACCTGGAAACCGCGCTCGCCGACGCCGACGTGGTGGTCGATTTCACGAGCGCCACGGCCTCGGTGGGTCACGTGGATGCCGTGTGCCGGGCCGGCAAGGCCATCGTGGTGGGGTCCACGGGGTTCAGCCCCGAGGATCGCCGCCGGCTCGAGGAGCGGGCCGACGAGGCCCGGATCTTCCTCGCCCCGAACATGAGCATCGGGGTCAACGTGTTGCTGAAGGTGGTGGGGGAGGTGGCCCGGGCCCTGGGCGACGGGTACGACGTGGAGATCGTGGAGACCCACCACCGGTTCAAGAAGGACTCCCCGAGCGGCACGGCCCTGGCCCTGGCCGAGGCCGTGGCGGCGGCCCTGGGCCGCGATCTGGAATCGGACGCCGTGTACGGTCGCCACGGCCTGGGGGAGGGGCGTCCGCCGAGGCAGATCGGCATCCACGCGGTGCGGGCCGGCGACGTGGTGGGCGATCATACGGTGGTGTTCGGGGGTCTCGGGGAGCGGGTCGAGATCACCCACCGCGCCACCAGCCGGGAGACGTTCGCCCGCGGGGCGATCCGGGCGGCCCTGTGGCTCGTGAACCAGCCCAACGGGTTCTACGGCATGGCCGATCTGCTGGCGAGCCCTAGCGCGTGACCGCCGGCTCGAAGATCATCTCCTCCTTCTCCAGGATGCCGGCGGGGTGGCCCATCTCGGAGGCCCAGTCCCCCCGCAGTTCGGCGGGAAGCATCGCGGCCACCTGCTGGACCTCCTCTGGCGTCATGTCGGCCTTGAGCCCGTCGAGCACGGCGTGCAGGACGAGCTCGGCCCGTTCGAGGGTGGGGATCCGTCCCAGGTGTTGGATCCGCTCCAGAAGCTCGTGTCGGGTCATGGCGCACCTCCTTCCCCCCGAGACGCTCCCTCGCCACCCAGCCTAGCGCGCGACCGCC
>CAZUYO010000158.1:0-6854 GCA_964624725.1 uncultured Thermodesulfobacteriota bacterium | reverse complement strand
TGGACGAACTGCTGGCCCTGGCCCGGCGGATGCACGAGGCCGGGTTTTCCCGGGGGGTATCGCGGGTGCTGACCCGGATCGCCATCGACGACCGCAGGGACACGGAACGGCCCATGGAGGCGAAGGTGGAGAGTTTCCAGCGGGCCGCCCAGGAGGCGGGGCCGTGATCCGCCTTGAGATCCCGGGGGTGGAACCCCTAGAGATCCGAACGGTTTTGGCGGACTTCAACGGCACCCTGGCCGTGGACGGGCGGCTCTCGGCCGGGGTGCGAAAGCGCCTCGAGGCGCTGGCGGCGAAGGTCCGGGTGGTCGTGGCCACGGCCGACACCTTCGGCACGGTGGAGGCCGAGATCGCGCTCCCCGGGGTGGAGGTCCGGCGGCTCACGGCGGGGTTCCAGTCGGCCCAGAAGGAGAAGATCCTGGAGCAGTTGGGGCCCGAGGCCACGGTGGCCCTCGGGAACGGGGTGAACGACCACCGCATGGTGGCCCGGGCCGCCCTGGGGATCGCGGTGCTGGGCCCCGAGGGCGCCGCCTGGGACACCCTTCGCCGGGCCCGGGTGGTGGTGCCGTCGGCCGAGGACGCCCTCGATCTCCTCTTGGAGCCCAGGCGGTTGGTGGCGACCCTCCGGGACTGAGGCGGGATCGCCCGTCGGGATCGCACTGCGGAGGACACGGAGGCCGTCACGTTCGAGCGCGAGAGCGCGGAGGACCGATGGAGCCAGCGGTACGGCAGGCGTCGCTGTGGGAAGGGGTGGAGGGGGAGCCGGGGCACGCGCGGTGCCGGCTGTGCTCCCACCGGTGCCGCATCGCGCCCGGCCGCCGGGGCCTCTGCGGGGTGCGCGAAAACCGCGACGGAACCCTCTTCACCCTGGTCTACGGCCGGCTCGTGGCCGCCAACGTGGATCCCATCGAGAAAAAGCCGCTGTTCCACGTGGCGCCGGGGAGCCTCTCGTACTCGATCGCCACGGCCGGGTGCAACTTCCGGTGCCTCCACTGCCAGAACTACTCCATCAGCCAGGCCCCCCGCGAGGGGGGCTCCGTTCCCGGCCGGTATGTGCCGGCCGAAACGGTGGTGCGGGAAGCCGTGGCGTCGGGGTGCGCCTCCATCGCCTACACCTACACCGAGCCCACGATCTTTTTCGAGTACGCCCGCGAGTGCATGACCCTGGCCCACGGGCAGGGGCTCCTCAACGTGTTCGTGACCAACGGGTACATGACCCCGGAGTGCCTGGACGCCGCGGACGGGCTCCTCGACGCGGCGAACGTGGACCTGAAATCCATGTCGGACGAGTTCTACCGCACGGTGTGCGGGGCCCGGCTCCAGCCGGTTCTCGACACGATTCGGGAGCTCGCCCGGCGGGGGGTGTGGGTGGAGGTCACCACCCTGGTGATCCCGGGCCGCAACGACGCCGAGGCGGAACTCCGGGAGGCGGCCCGGTTCCTCGCGGGCGTGAGCCCCGAGATCCCGTGGCACGTGACCGGGTTTTTCCCCACCTACAAGCTCACCGACGCGCCCCCCACGCCGGCGTCCACGCTTCTTCGGGCCTGGGAGATCGGCCGGGAGGAGGGGCTTCGGTTCGTGTACACGGGCAACCGGCCGGGTCGGGGAGGGGAGGACACGGTGTGCCCGTCGTGCGGCGAGACCGCCGTGGGACGCCTCGGCTATGCGCTCACCCGACGGAACCTGACCGGCGACGGCCGGTGCGGGTCGTGCGGGGCGCGGATTCCGGGCCTCAACATGGGAGGTGGTCCATGAAGTACAAGTGCATCCTGGTGCCGCTCGACGGAAGCGAGTTGGCCGAGAAGGCCCTGGACGAGGCCCTCCCCTTGGCCCGGCAGGCCGGGGGCGAGGTCATCCTGGTCGGGGTGCTCGACCTCACGGCGGGCATGTACGACGTGTACGCCGAGGCGTTCAACCCGGTGGACCTGCGGGCCCAGTTGGAAAAGTTCCTGGAAGCCGCCCTCGACCGGGCCCGGGCGCGGGCCGAGGCCGAGGGGGTGGCGGCCCGGCGGTTCCTGCGGGTGGGGGTGCCCCACGAGGAGATCGTGAATCTTGCGCAGGAGGAGGGGGCCGACCTCGTCGTGATGACCACCCATGGCCGGAAGGGGCTGACCCACCTTCTGCTCGGAAGCGTGACCGAGCGGGTCATCCGCACGAGCCCCTGCCCGGTGCTGGTGGTTCGCCCGGGGGCGGCCGAGCAGGCACGGTCGTGACACGGCCCGTTCCCCGCGACAACCGACCGGAAAGGAAATCCCTATGATCATCACCCGAGCCACCGAGTACTCGATCCGGGCTGCCCTTTACCTGGCGGAGAAATACCCGGCCCGGGTCGTGTCGAAGCAGGAGATCTGCGAGGCCGAGGGCATCACGCCCGCCTTTTTGACCAAGATCCTCCAGCCGCTGATCCACGCGGGCCTGGTGCGGTCGAAACGGGGCGTTTCGGGGGGCTTCGCCCTGGCCAAGGACCCCTCGCGGCTCACGCTGCTCGATGTGATGGACGCGGCCGAGGAGCCCATGCTCCTGAACGTCTGCCTCCTGGAAAACCACCCCTGCGAGCGGGAGTGCACCTGCCCGGTGCACAAGATGTGGGCCGAGGCCAAGGAGAAGATCTCCGAGATCTTCTCCCGCCGGACCCTGGCCGAGTTGGTGGAGGAGCGAAAGCGGCTGCGGGCGGCCGCGTGCGGAGGGCGTCAAGAGGAGGAGTGACCCGGATTCCCGCCCGTTTTTCCGGACGACCGGGGAAGGGGTCGCGTCTGCCCCCAAACGGTTCGGGGGCGGGAGGGGCCGATCCCCGGTTGCCCCATTGGTTCCCCCGTTGGGGAGGAGGACCACGCCATGAAGCACCCCTCGTTGGCGGCGTGTCTCGCGGTCGCCCTGGCCCTTGCCGGGGGCGCGGCAGCGGACGACGACGTGACCCAGAAGCACCCGTTTTTCCCGAGCCTTTTGAACACGGCCACGGGCAAACCGGTGAAGTCCACCGACTTTTATCCCCCGTCCAAGTGCAAGGGCTGCCACGCCGAGATCTACGACCAGTGGAAGGGGTCCATGCACTCCAACGCCTACCGGGACCCGGTGTTCCAGGCCCTCTGGAAGCTGGCGAACAAGGAGACCGGGGGCCTCACCGACAAGCTGTGCGCCGGGTGTCACACGGCCGTGGGCACGGTGAGCGAGGAGGTCCGGATGGGCGAGGACGGCGAGTTCCACGTGAGCGAGATCGCCGAGGAGGGGGTGCAGTGCCACCTGTGCCACAGCGTGGTGGACACCCGGATGCTCGAGACCCCCACCACCATGCCCCAGAACGCGAGCATCGTGGTGGACCCGGGGCTCACCATGCGGGGGCCCTACAAGGACGCAAAGCCCATGTGGCACAAGGCCGAGTACTCGGAGCTCCACACCAAGGCCGAGTTCTGCGGGAACTGCCACAACGTGTTCCACCCGCTCAACCACTTCCACATCGAGAACACCTATAACGAGTGGAAGTTCTCGGTGTACGCCCAGAAGGGCATCGTGTGCCAGGACTGCCACATGATGCCCGTGGAGAAGGCGATCGAGGTGGCCCGCACCCTGGAGAAGCCCCAGAACCCGGGCAAGGCCTCGCCCATG
This sequence comes from uncultured Thermodesulfobacteriota bacterium, assembly GCA_964624725.1. Taxonomy (GTDB): domain Bacteria; phylum Desulfobacterota; class Deferrisomatia; order Deferrisomatales; family Deferrisomataceae; genus Deferrisoma. The sequence goes on along the minus strand of CAZUYO010000158.1, from coordinate 3,251 downwards.
GGTCCCGACCGGGACAACGTGTTCACCCACGAGTTCGTGGGCGGGAACTTCACGGTCACGGCGCTCCTGGGCGCGGACAAACACGCCGAGATCGCGAAGAAGCGGCTCCAGAGCGCGGCCGAACTCGAGCTCAAGCTGCCCGAGGAGGCCGAGGACGGCGACATCGCCCGGATCACCGTGCGGGTGCGCAACGTGGGCGCGGGCCACAACCTGCCCACGAGCCTGACCGAGGTGCGCCAGATGTGGCTCGACGTCAAGGTGACCGACGCGACCGGCCGGGAGCTCTACCGGTCCGGCGCCCTGGACGAGGACTACAACCTCACCGAGGGGACGGTGCTCTTCCGGGCCGACGCCGTGGACGAGGAGGGCCGCCATACGGTGAAGCCCTGGGAGATCGTGCGGTTCAACTTCAACACCACCATCCCGCCCAAGGGGTACGCGGATCGGGAGTTCGCGTTCCTCGTGCCCGACGACGCCAAGGGGCCCCTGAAGGTGGCGGTGAAACTGCGGTACCGCTCCTACCCGCAGGCCGTGGCGAACCGGCTTTTGGGCGAGACGGCCCCGGTGCTGCCCATCGTCGACATGGCCCGGGCCGAGGGCGCGATCCCGGTGGACTGATCGCGCGGACGAGATCTTCGATCGACCCCAGCCGGGGCGGTCGGGCGCTGCGGCCCGTCCGCCCCGGTTTTGTTTGTCCGCCGGCCGCTTCCCCGCTCGCCCGGGTTTCTGCTACCCTGCCGCCGCCATGACCGCGCGACCCGACGAAGCCCGCCGCCTCCACGCGATCCTCGACGCCCTGGAAGGGGCCTATCCCGGCGTGCGGCCGAGCCTCAACCACCGCTCGCCCTGGGAGCTCCTGGTGGCCACCATCCTTTCGGCCCAGTGCTCCGACGCCCAGGTGAACCGGGTGACGCCGGAGCTGTTTCGCCGGTATCCCACACCGGAGCACCTGGCCCGGGCCGAGCCGGCGGAGGTCGAGCCCCTGATCCGATCGATCGGGCTCTTCCGGGGCAAGGCCCGGAACCTGGTGGCGACGGCCCGGGCCCTGGTGGAGCGCCACGGCGGCGAGGTGCCGGCCGACCGGGGGGCCCTGGAGGCCCTGCCCGGGGTGGGGCGGAAGACCGCGTCGGTCGTGCTGGCCCAGGCGTTCGGGATCCCGGCGTTTCCGGTGGACACCCACGTGGGCCGGGTGTGCCATCGGCTGGGGTTCGCACCCCGGCCCGAGCCCCGGACGGTGGAAGAGGCCGTGACCCCGCTCCTGCCGCCCGGGCGCTGGAACCTGGCCCATCTTCTGCTCATCCGTCACGGCCGCGAGGTGTGTCACGCCCGCCGGCCCGCGTGCAACCGCTGTCCCGTAGCGAGGTGGTGCCCATGGCCGCACCGAGCGAAGCCCTGACCCGCATGGACCGCCGGGTCCAGCTGCGCCTCGAGGCGATCCGCCGCCTCATGCGCAAGGGCGCGGTGGCCAACCTCCGGCGGATCGTCGAGAAGACCCACCCGGCCGACCTCGCGGCCATCTTCCAGGAGCTCAACGACCTGGAGCAGGGCCGGCTGTTCCAGATCCTGGTGCAGGCGGGCCTGGCCGGGGACGTCCTGAGCGAGATGGCGCCCGACCTGCTCCAGGAGCTCGTGGAGAGCCTGAGCGACGAGGAGTTGGCCGAGATCCTGGCGAGCATGGACGCCGATGACGCCGCCGACCTCCTGGCGCTCCTGCCCGAGGACCGCCGCTCGGGGATTCTGGCGGCCATGAACCTCGAGGACTCCGAGGACATCGGAAAGCTCCTCGGCTACCCCGAGGACTCGGCCGGCGGCATCATGACCTCGTCGTTCTTCGCCCTGGGCGAGGGGGTCACCGTGGAGGAGGCCATCCGGGCGATCCAGGGGGCCGAGGAGGCCGAGACGGTCTTCTACGTGTACGTGGTGGATGACGAGGGCCGGCTCGTGGGGGTCGTGAGCCTGCGGCAGCTCATCACCTCACCGCCCACGGCGACGCTTCGGCAGATCATGGCCACCGATGTGATCAAGGTGGACGTCCACACCGACCAGGAGCAGGTGGCCCGGCTGGTGGCCAAGTACGACCTCCTGGCGATCCCGGTCGTGGACGAGGCCGAGCGCCTGGTCGGGATCATCACCGTGGACGACGTGATCGACGTCCTGCGGGAAGAGGCCACCGAGGACGTGTTCAAGATGGCCGGTACGAGCCAGGAGGAGCTCGTGTACGGCAACCAGGTGCTCCCGATCGTGCGGATCCGGATGCCCTGGCTCGTGATCAACCTGTTCGGGGGCATCCTCACCGGGACGATCCTGTGGTGGTTCCGGGCCACGGTGGAGGAGATCATCGCGCTCGTCTCCTTCGTGCCGGTCATCACGGCCATGGGCGGAAACGTGGGCACCCAGAGCTCCTCGATCCTCGTGCGGGCCTTTGCCACCGGGCGGGTGGACTTCCAGAACCTGGGGGCCCACCTGTGGAAGGAGGTCCGGGTGGGGTTGCTCTTGGGCCTCGTCTGCGGGCTCCTGGTGGGGGCGGTGGCCTTCGCCTGGCACAAGAACGCGTTCCTGGGGGTGGTGGTGGCCGTGTCCATGGTGGCGGCCATGACCGTGGCGGCCACCATGGGGACGCTCGCCCCGGCCCTGTTCCGCAAGCTCGAGATCGACCCGGCCGTGGCCTCGGGCCCGTTCGTCACCACCGCCAACGACATCACCGGCATCCTGATCTACCTGGGCACCGCCACCGCGCTCCTCCGGTTCCTGCCCCACGTCCGATGATCCCCCGCCGTACCGAGGCCTTCGTGCTCCGGAGCCGCCCCCTGGGCGAGACCGACCGGGTCGCCGACCTCCTCACCGCCGATCTGGGCCGGGTGGCCGTAGTGGCCAAGGGGGCCCGGCGCTCGCGCAGGCGGTTCGGCGGGCTCTTGGATTACTTCGTGCGGGTCCGGGCCGCCCTCCGGCCCGGCCGCGGGGAGCTGTGGCGCCTGGAGGACGTGGAGCTCGTGCGGGATTACGGCGGGGTGGCCCGGGATCTGGGAACCCACGCCGCCGCGGCCCACGTGCTCGAGGTGGCCTGGCTGGGCACCCGGGAGGCCGACCCGGACCGGGCCGTGTTCCACCTGGTGGACGCGGCGCTTGCGGCCCTGGCGGCCGGGGCGGAGCCCGGGAGCCTGCGCCGGGTGTTCCAGGCCCGGATGCTCCAGGCCCTCGGGTGGGCCCCGTTCGGGGCCTGCCCGGGATGCGGGGGGCGGATCGAGGCGGGG
>CAZUYO010000157.1:0-6904 GCA_964624725.1 uncultured Thermodesulfobacteriota bacterium | reverse complement strand
GGGTGAGCGCGGGATGAACCGGGGAGCGTGGCTGCTGGGGGCGGCGGTGGGGCTGGGGGCGGCCGTGGGGTTGGCCGCCGGGGGACGGGTGCTCGCGCCGTTGCCGGACCAGCGGGCCGGCCGGTCGGGCCTGTGGCTCGTCGTCGAGGCGGCCGAGGCCCCCCGGGTGACCGCGGGGGACGAGACCCTGCCGGTGGTCGCGGCCGAGGGCGGGGTGTACCATGTCCGGATCCCGGCCGGGCCCGGAGGGGTTCGGGCCGGGGTGGACATGGGGGCCGAACGGATTATGTTGGAGCGCTCCGCCGGCCGGGGCCGGGGGTTCCACCCCGACGGGGAGGAGGCCTGCCGGCGGTGCCACGACCCGGGGGCCTGCGGGGAGTGTCACCGGTGGCAGGGCGAAACCCATGCCGAGGTGCGGGCCGGGGGCTGTGGGGAGTGCCATCGGGGGCCCGGCCACCAGGTGGACGACGTGGCCGGCCGGTGCACCGGGTGCCACGACGATGTGCCCAAACGCCACCGCCGGTTCCGCCACGCCCTCGAGGCGGATCACGACCCGCTGCGGCCCGGCCGGGCCATGGACTGCGCGTCGTGCCACGATCCGCACACCCCGACGTGCCTGTCGTGTCTGGGCCGGCCCGCCCTTCGCGGCTGGTGCAAGGGGTGCCACGGAAAGAAGCCATAACCCGCGGGGTGTTCCCGAACGCCCCCGCGGCGTCGGAGGAACGGATGGACGAGAGGGGACCCGAGGAACTCCCTGAGCCGGAGGAGCTGGAACCGGCGGCGGAGGACCCGGAGGCCGAGTCCGCGCCCGAGGAGGCGGAGGCCGAGGTCTGGGAGGGGGAGAGCTACTTCGACGAGGCGGAGCTCCCCGCGCTGCCCTCCACCGACCTCGTGGAGGCCGGCCCGCTCCAGCAGTACATGGCCGAGATCAGCCGGTATCCGCTGCTTACGCCCGAGGAGGAAAAGGACCTGGCCATCCGGTACCGGGAGCAGGGGGACACGAGGGCCGCCTACACTTTGGTGCTCGCGAACCTGCGCCTGGTGGTCAAGATCGCCTACGAGTTCCGGCGCAACGTGGCGAACCTGATGGACCTCATCCAGGAGGGCAATATCGGGCTCATGCGGGCGGTGGAGAAGTTCGACCCCTACCGGGGGGTGAAGCTCTCCTCCTACGCGGCCTGGTGGATCCGCGCCTACATCATCCGGTACATCCTGAACAACTGGTCCCTCGTCAAGATCGGCACCACCCAGAACCAGCGCCGGCTGTTCTTCAACCTCAAGAAGGCCAAGGCCGAGCTGGAGGCGGCCGGGTTCAAGCCCGAGCCGCGGCTGATCGCCTCGCGGCTGAACGTGAGGGAGGACGAGGTGATCGAGATGGAAAAGCGGCTTTCCGGCGGCGACGTCTCGCTCGACGCGCCGGTGGACGAGGACTCGGAGACCTCGCGGCTCGATTTCGTGGCCGACGACGAGGCCGACGTGAGCGAGGAGCTGGCCGAGCGGGAACTCCTCGCGCGGGTGCGGCACCGGATCGGGGAGTTCCGCGAGACCCTGAACGACCGGCACCGGGCCATCCTGGACCGGCGGCTCCTGGCCGACGACCCGGTGACCCTGCGGGAACTCGGCGAGGAGTTCGGGGTGAGCCGGGAGCGGGTGCGCCAGCTCGAGGCCGATCTGCTCAAGAAGCTCCGGGCGTTCCTCGAGGAGGATCCCGGCGTGCGGGAGGTGTACGCTGAGTAGCTGGGTCCCCGACGAGGTCTGGACCGTCTCGGACCTGGTGGGCCGGGTCCGGGAGGCGGTGGAGGCGGGGGTGGGCACGGCCTGGGTGCGGGGCGAGGTCCGGAACCTCCGGATCCCGTCCTCGGGCCACGCCTACTTCACCCTGGGGGACGAGGCCGCCCAGATCCGGGCCGTGTGCTTCCGTTCGACGCTGCGGCTCCAGGCCGTGGACCTGGCCGACGGGATCGAGGTGCTGGCCTGGGGCCGGGTGAGCGTGTACGAGCCCCGGGGCGACCTGCAGTTCATCGCCGAGATCCTGGAGCCCCTGACGGGCGAGGGGGCGCTCCTCAGGGAGTTCGAGGCCCGCAAGCGGCGGCTGGCGGCCGAGGGGTGGTTCGCGGCCGACCGCAAGCGCCCCGTGCCGTCGCTGCCCCGGGCCGTCGGGGTCGTGACCTCCCTCACGGGGGCCGCGCTGCGCGACGTGCTCCAGGTGCTGGGCCGCCGGGCCCCGGGGCTGCGGGTGGTGGTGGCTCCGTCGAGCGTGCAGGGCGAGAGCGCGGCCGGGGAGCTCCGGGAGGCCCTGGGGCTCGTGACCACCGACCCCGAGGTGGACGTGGTGCTCCTCGTCCGGGGCGGGGGGAGCCTGGAGGACCTCTGGCCCTTCAACGACGAGGACCTGGTGCGGGCCGTGGCCCGGTGCCCCGTGCCCGTGATCACGGGGGTCGGCCACGAGACCGACGTGACCCTGGTGGATCTGGCCGCCGACGTGCGGGCCCCCACGCCCTCGGCCGCGGCGGAGCTGGCGGCCGGGGAGTGGGCCCGGTGGGTCGAGGCCCTGCGGGCGATGGAAACGCGGCTCCATCGGGCGGTTCGGGCCCGACTCGGGGACCTCCGGGCCCGGCTCGTAGCGGCCGACCCGCGGCGGAGGGCCCCTCGGAGCCTGGTGGCCCGTCGGCGTATCGAGGTGGACGCCCTGGCCGACCGGGCGGCGGCGGCCCTGGACCGAAGGGTGGCCGAGGCCCGACGCCGCCTTGCGGGGTTCGAGGTGCGTCTGCGGGGGCTCGATCCCCGGGTGCGGCTGGCCGCCTGGCGGGAGCGCCAGGCGCACCTGGAGGCCCGGCTCCACCGGGCGGTCCGGGAGGCCGTGGCCCGCCGGCGGGCGCGGCTCCAGGCCCTTTCGGACCGGGCCGAGGCGCTCGGGCCCCGCCGGGTGCTGGGCCGGGGATACGCCGTGGTGCGTACGCCGGAGGGGCGGGTGGTGCGCGAGGCCGGGACGTGCTCGCCCGGCCAGCCCCTTGAGGTGACCCTGGCCCGGGGCGGGCTGGGCGTGGAGGTGACGCGGGTGAGCGTTCCGGCCGAGGAGGACAAGCGGTGGACCTGACCATCCAGAACCCGCCGCCCAGGGCGGACGCGGCCACGACGCGGATCCTCGTGATCGACGACGACCCGGCCCTCGTGCGGTTCGTCGAGCTCTTCCTCGAGCCGGAGGGGTTTGAGGTGGACGGGGCCCTGTCGGGGGCCGAGGGGGTCGAACGGGCGAGGGAGCACCCCCCCGACGCCATCCTTCTCGATCTCATGCTCCCCGACATGGACGGCTGGGAGGTGCTCCGGGCGCTCAAGGGCCAGCCCGAGACGGCCGGGGTGCCGGTGGTGGTGGTGACCGCCCGGAGCGCGGGCGAGGACCGGATGCGGAGCCTCGAGTTCGGGGCCGACGACCTGGTGGCGAAGCCCTTCGACATCCGGGAGCTCCAGGCGCGGATCGCCTCGGCCGTGTCGCGGGTGCGCCAGCAGGCGCTCCTGACCGAGGCCGAAAAGATCAAGACCCTCCGCAGGGTGGTGGCGAGCGTGTCCCACGAGGTCAACAACCCCCTGGCGGCGATCCTCATGTGCGCCGAGGCCCTGGAACGGCGCCACGCCGACAACGAGGATGTGCTGAAGAAGAGCCGCACGATCCAGTCGAACGTGCTGCGCATCCGGGACATCCTGAAGAAGCTGGAACGGGTGCGGGCCGTGGTTTCGAAACCCTACGTGGCCGGCGAGCGGATCCTCGAGATCGAGGGGATGGAGGAGGATTCATGACCCTCCGGGACGGCGTGCCCCAGTTGGTGGTGTTCGAGGAGGAACACCGGGCCCTCCGGCGCATCCTGGCCCGGGTCCACGCCGACAGCCGGGCCCGGGCGGTGCTCCTTCTGGACGTGAACGGCCAGCTCGTGGCGGAATGGGGCGACACCTCGGGGCTCGACGTGACGAGCTTCTGCTCGCTGGCGGCCTCGAACATCGCGGCCACGGCGAGCATGGCCCGCCTGGTGGGGGAGAACGACTTCACGATCCTGTTCCACCAGGGCAAGCGCGACTCCATCCATATCAGCCTGATCGGGAACCTCGTGATCCTGGCCGTGATCTTCGGCACCGAAGCCTCCCTGGGGATGGTGCGGCTGCGGGTGCGGCGGGCCGGGGGGGAGATCGAGCAGGTGCTCCGGCGGATCCTGGGCCGGATGCGCTCGGCGTCCCGCCCGGCGGCCGGCCCCCTCGCCGACATCACCGACCAGGACATCGACGAGCTGTTCCGGTTCTGATGCCATGGCCTTCGTCAACTACTCGGCCCGGGAGATCAACGTCAAGATCGTCTATTACGGGCCCGGGCTGGGCGGGAAGACGACGAACCTGAAGTACATCCACCAGCGGGCCCCGAGCCGCCAGAAGGGCCAGTTGATCAGCCTGGCCACCCAGACCGAGCGGACCCTCTTCTTCGACTTCCTGCCCCTGAACCTGGGCACCCTGCGGGGGTTCCAGGTGCGGTTTCACCTCTACACCGTGCCCGGCCAGGTGTTCTACGCCGCGAGCCGAAAGCTCATCCTCAAGGGGGTGGACGGCGTGGTGTTCGTGGCCGACAGCGATCCGCTGCGGGTCGACGCCAACGCCGAGTCGTGGGCCGACCTCGGGCGCAACCTGGCGGGGTACGGGCTGCGGCGCGATCGGGTGCCCACCGTCATCCAGTACAACAAGCGTGACCACCCGGAGGCCCTGGCGGTGGACCAGCTGCGGGCGGTCCTGGGCCGGCCCGGGCTCCCGGAGTTCGCGGCCGTGGCCACCGAGGGCGTGGGCGTGTTCGACACCCTCAAGGGGGTGGCCCGCCTGGTGCTGGCGGAACTCGCCCGCCGTCCGCCGGGCCGTTGACACGGGGGGCGGGGGGCCTATCCTGAAAGCGGGCGCGGGTCCGTGTCGCGTCGTGCCCGGGGGAACGACATCCCGGCTCGGGTGCGTTCGGGTACGGCGCGTCCCGCGAGGCGGGGGTCGCAGCCGCCCGGGCGAGTTCCTGTTCGCACCGAGGGAGCCCATGAGCGTAGAAGAACTGAAGAAGGCGGCGCTCCGGTTGAGCCCCGAGGCCCGCGCCTACCTTGTTCGGGAGTTGCTGGCGAGCCTCGACGACCCGAGCGAAGGGCAGGTGGAATCCCTTTGGCTCGACGAGGCCGTTCGCCGAGACGACGAGCTGGAACGAGGGGAGGCGCGGGCTCGGCCCGCGGAAACGGTTATCGCGGAGAGTTTGGCCCGTAGGACCGAGGCGCGTCGGAAGTGAGTCTGGCCGTCTCGATCCACGAGGCAGCCGAACAGGAACTGAACGAGGCCGCCGATTTCTACGACGTGGAAAGCCCGGGTCTCGGCGCGGTGTTCATCCGGGAAGTCGAGAGGACGATCGAGAACATCCGCCGGTTTCCAGAGGCAGCGCCCCTTCTCCGGGGACGGGTGAGAAGGTGGACGCTTCCCCATTTTCCGTACACCATCGTGTACTCGGTTCGACCCCAGGAAATCCGTATCTTGGCGGTCGCCCACCACAAGCGGCGGCCTTTCTATTGGACGCCGCGGAGGTAGGTCCTGGGCAGCAGCCCGCGGTGACCCGGGCCCCGAAGCAGCAGCCGTCCCGCCGGGGCCCCCGTCGGGAACGCGACCGGACTTTCTTGGGCGTATAGGCACCGACACCCTATGCCGAGAGATTACGACCTCCTTCGCCGCCAGATGGTGGACGCCCAGATCCGGGCGCGGGGCATCCGCGACCCGCGGGTGCTCGAGGTCATGGCCCGGGTGCCGCGGCACGAGTTCGTGCCGGAGAACCTGCGCCACATGGCCTACGACGACTCGCCGCTGCCCATCGGCGGCGGGCAGACCATCTCCCAGCCCTACATGGTGGCGCTCATGACCGAGGCCCTGGGGCTCCGGGGGGGCGAAAAGGTCCTCGAGGTCGGCACCGGTTCGGGGTACCAGGCCGCCGTCCTGGCCGAACTGGGCTGTGAGGTGCTGTCCATCGAACGCGACCCCGAGTTGGCCCAGGGGGCGGTGGAACGACTGGCCCGCCTGGGCTACGACCGCGTCCGGGTGCTGGTGGGGGACGGCACGTTGGGCCTTCCGGACGAGGCCCCGTTCCAGGCCGTCGTGGTGACGGCCGGCGCGCCCCGGGTGCCGCCGTCGCTCGAGGCCCAGCTCGATCCCCAGGGCGGGGTGCTCGTGATCCCCGTGGGCGATCGGGGCCTGCAGGAGCTCCTCAGGATCACCCGGAAGGGGAACCGGTTCCTGCGAGAGAACCTGGGGGGGTGCCGGTTCGTGCCCCTCGTGGGGGAGGAGGGATGGTGAGATGAGACGGGCGCTTCTGGTCATCGATATGCTCAACGATTTCGTGGACGAGAAGGGAAGCCTCCGGGTGCCCTCCACCGCGGACCTCCTGCCGCGAATGGTCGAGGAGGTGGAGGACGCCCGGTTCCGGGCCGAACCCGTCATCTACGTGTGCGACGCCCACCGGCCCGACGACCCGGAGTTCTCCCGGATGGGCTGGCCGCCCCACGCCGTCCGGGGCACCTGGGGCGCCCGGGTGGTGGACGCGCTGAAGCCCTCGCCGTACGACCCGATCGTGGAAAAAACCACCTACTCGGGGTTCCACGGCTCCCGGCTCGACGAGGTGCTCCGGGAGCACGGCATCGACACGGTGCGGCTCGTGGGATGCGTGACGAACATCTGCGTGCTCTACACGGCGGCCGACGCCGCCATGAGGGGCTACGACGTGGAGGTGGTGGAGGACGCCGTGGCCGGCCTGGATCCCGACGACCACGCCTTCGCCCTGCGCCAGATGGAACGGGTGCTGGGGGCCCGGTTGGTGGGCCGGGAGGGGCGGTGAGGGAACCACGGAGGGCACGGAGGA
>CAZUYO010000156.1:0-7006 GCA_964624725.1 uncultured Thermodesulfobacteriota bacterium | reverse complement strand
CGGCTCTTACGAGACCGCCTTCTCCACCCGGTTCGAGCGCAGGCACCGGGTGCAGACCTTGACGCGCTTGGTCGCGCCGTTCACCCGCGCCCGCACCACCTGGATGTTCGGGAGCAGGATCTTTTTCGTGCGGTTGTTCGCGTGGCTCACGTTGTTGCCCCGGGCAGGGCCCTTGCCGCAGATCTCACACCGTCTGGCCATGGTTCCATCCTCCTACGCGGTTTCGTGCCACGGAAGGCCCGGGGCCTCCCGGCCGTATTCACTTGGGTGCCGCCTCGCGGCAGCAAAGGCCCGCCTTTCTACCACGTTCCCGCGCCGGACTCAAGCGGATTTCCTCAGGAGAACGGCTTCCACCAGGGCTTCTTGTCCCCGGTGAGCTTGTAGGCGCGGCCCCGGCTTTTAAGTTCATGGAGCTCGTCCTCGAGCTCGATGATCCGCTTGTCCCTCTCCTGGATCTGCTCGCGGAGCGCCTGGACCTGCTCCTTGAGCTTTCGGATCACCGTGTCGCGGGGGTCGGGTCCCCGGGCCACCGGGGGCCTGGGCTCCGGCTCCTGGGGTGGGGGAGGCTCCGTGCCCTGGGGCGGCCCCTCGGGCTGGGGCCAGCTCAGGGAGTAGTGCTTGAGCCGGAGCACCACGCTGGGAGGAATCCGGAAGGTCTGGGGTTCCCCCACCGCCCACCCGGCGCCCCCGGGCTGGCACGGATACACCCGGAACTGTTTCGTTTCCAAGAACGCCCACAGGAACCGGAGATCCTCGGGTTGGTCCGGGTAGAGCCGCAGATCGTAGCTCACCGGCTCGGTGGGGATGTCGTAGAGGAGGATCGAGAGGGCCACGCAGCCGTCCTCCTCCCGGTTGATCTCGATCCCCATCTCGGCCTCGGCCGCCTTCTGGAGGTCGGGAACCCGCACCAGGAAGTGGGGCCTCCCGGTACGGTCCAGATCGCGTACGATGGACGCCGTCTCCAGGGCGGCGGCCGCTTCGGGTTCGAGCTGGAACTTCACCGTGGGTGCCTCCCGCGTGTCGGCGGCGAAGGGGGGAGCGCCTGGGCCCGCCGAAGCATACTTCAGCCCCCCCGCCGAGACAACGCCGGCCTACTCGAACCGATGGCTCTGGCCGAACCCGATGACCACCACCTCGGCGCCGGCCCCGGCCGCCTTGTCGGCGAACTCCCGCGGATCCTGCACCAGGACGTCGAAGGTGCCGTAGTGCATGGGCACCACGTAGCGGGGGCGCAGGAGTTCCACCGCCTTGGCGGCGTCGTCCGGGCCCATGGTGAAGTTGTCGCCGATGGGCAGGAGCGCCACGTCGATCCGGTGCATCTCACCGATGAGCTTCATGTCGTAGAACAGCCCGGTGTCCCCGGCGTGGTACACGGTGAGGCCCCCCATCTCCACGAGGAAGCCGCAGGGGTTTCCGGTGTACTCCGTGCCCTTGTCCACGAAGGCCGAGCCGTGGTGGGCGATGGTGAGCTTGACCCGGCCGAACTCGAACCGGTGGCTTCCGCCGATGTGCATGGGGTGCACGGCGGCGCCCCGCCGCTGGCAGAACATGGCCAGCTCGAAGGGCGCCACCACCGGCGCCCCGGTGCGCTTGGAGATCTCGATCGCGTCGCCCAGGTGGTCGGCGTGGCCGTGGGTCACGAGGATCGCGTCGAGCGCGGGGAACGCCTCGGGGCCGACCCGGGCGTTGGGGTTCCCGGTGAGGAACGGGTCGACGAGCACCTTGTGGGAGCCGTCGTCCAGCAGAAAACAGGCGTGTCCGTGGTAGGTAACCTCGACCATGGGGTTCTCCTCCTTTCCCTCGGGGCGTGTGGATAAGACGACCGAACCGATCGCGCTTCGGCCGAAACCCTAAGTGTTGGCGGCGCTTTTTTGTAACTATTTGAAATGTAAGGTGTTTTTAGTTGCACAAAAAAAGTGCAACTTGGCAAGCCCCCCGGGGCCGTCTGGGGATTTTTCCGGTATCCACACCGCCGTCCACAGGTTATCCACAGGCCGGTGTGGAAACGGCGGACCCGATGGGGCTCACGGGTACACTACTACTGCAAGGCGCCGGGCGGGGCAACCGTCCCTTGACCCGGGGCCCGGTTTCCCCGTTGAATGACGCCACGCCGGGGCCCCGATGCCCGACCGGCGTGGCGCGAGCGTCACGCCCCGGGCTCGCGGCGTCCCCCCGGGCGGCCCCGGCGGCGATCCGCGAACCTTCTCCCAACGAGGTGCTCCCGTGTCTCCCGAGGAACTCCAGAAACTCACCGGTATCGACGTCCTGCCCCGCCACCGGCCGCGCATGGTCTACGCCTGCATCCGGTGCGGCGAAACGACCCCCCTGGACCGGCTCCTCTACACCTGCCCGTCGTGCGGGGGGCTCCTGCGGGTCCGCGACGAGAACTTCGCGGCCCTGCGGGAGCGAAGCGGCGAGGAGTGGCGCCGGGTGTTCGATCTGCGCCGGGCCGCCCGGGTGGAGGCGCTCCAGGGCATTTTCTGCTTCCACGAGCTGGTGCTCCCCCACCTGCCCCTGGAAGACATCGTGTACCTGGGCGAGGGCCACACCCCGCTGGTGCGGGCGAACGCCGAGCTGAGCGAGTGGGTGGGCGCCGAGTTCTTCGTCAAGAACGACGGGCAAAACCCCTCGGCCTCGTTCAAGGACCGGGGCATGGCGAGCGCCATCAGCTTCCTCAACCACTACCTGCGGACCCAACGGCCGGGCACCGTGCTCGGGATCTGCGCCTCCACGGGCGACACCTCGGCCGCGGCGGCGCTCTACCTCTCGTACCTCCCGAAGGGCGCGGTGCGCTCGGCGGTGCTTTTGCCCAAGGGGCGGGTGACCCCCCAGCAGCTCTCCCAGCCCCTGGGCAGCGGCGCCCGGGTGCTCGAGGTGCCAGGGGTGTTCGACGACTGCATGCGCCTGGTGGAGGAGCTCGCGGCCCGGTACGAGGTGTTTTTGCTGAACTCCAAGAACCCGGTGCGGATCAACGGCCAGAAGTCGTTCGCCTTCGAGGTGGCCCAGCAGCTCGGCTGGCGGGTGGAGCACGCCACCGTGGCGGTGCCCATCGGGAACGCCGGGAACGTCACGGCGATCCTCGAGGGGTTCCTCGATCTGTGGCAACTCGGGGTGACCGACGGGCTCCCCCGGATCCTGGGGGTCCAGAGCGAGCACGCGAACCCCGTGGCCCGGTGGAAGGCGAGCGGGCACTACGAGCCGGTGACGGTGCGGCCCAGCGTGGCCCAGGCGGCCATGATCGGGAACCCCGTGTCCTTCCCCAAGGTGCGCCAGCTCGTGGAGGAGCACTACGGCGACCGGTTCGCCTGCGTGAGCGTGACCGAGCAGGAGATCCTGGACACCATGCTCCACGTGAACCGCCACGGCCACGTGGTGTGCACCCAGGGGGGGGAGGCCGTGGCCGGGCTCCGGAAAGCCCTGGCCGAGGGGGTGGTCCCGGCCCACGGTCGGTTCGTGTGCGACTCCACGAGCCACCAGCTCAAGTTCGCGGGGTTCCAGGAGGCCTACTTCGCCGGCACCCTGGACCCGGAGTACGGCATCGAGCCCCGGGAGGAGCTCGTGAACCGGCCGGTCTCCCTCGAGGCCAGCGCCGAGGCCATCGCGGCCCACCTGGGGCTGCGGCCGCGCGCGGGGTAGGCCGCCGGGGCCGCGGGTTGCGAGCCGCGGTTCCCGTGGCAGACTGGGGAGCCGGTGATTCGCCAACGGGTCCGACGGGAGGTGGAACGGATGGGCCGGCTTCGATGGGTCTGGGCGGTGGTGGGGGTGCTCGTCGGGATCGGCCCGGTGCGAGGAGGTGAGGCCATGGCGATGGAGATCCGGTCCCCTGCGTTTTCGAACCACGGCGAGATCCCCAGCAGGTACACCTGCGACGGCGCGGACGTCTCCCCGCCCCTGGAGTGGTCGGGGGTGCCCGAGGGCGCGAAAAGCCTGGTGCTCATCGTGGACGACCCCGACGCGCCGGATCCCCGGGCGCCCAAAATGACCTGGGTCCACTGGGTGCTCTACAACCTGCCCCCCGACTCCCGGGGGCTTCCCGAGGGCGTCCGCCCCGAACACCTGCCCCCCGGCACCGGGCAGGGGCTCAACGACTGGAAGCGAACGGGCTACGGCGGGCCCTGCCCGCCCATCGGCCGGCACCGCTACTTCCACAAGCTCTACGCCCTGTCGGAGCGCCTGCCCGACCTGGGCACCCCCACCAAGGCCCAGCTCCTCGAGGCCATGGAGGGCAGGGTGCTCGCCGAGGCCCAGCTCGTGGGAACCTACGAACGAAAGAGGTGAGGGCGCGATGCCGCTCTACGACTTCGTGTGCGAGGCCTGTGGCCACGCCTTCGAGGCCCTGGTGCGGCCGGGGGAGGTCCCGCCCTGTCCCCGGTGCGGTGCGGCGGACGCCCGGCGCAAGCTCTCCGCCTTCGCCATCGGCGGCGGGGGAGGCGGCGGGGGCGGGAGCTCGTGCGCGGGGTGCAAGGCCTCGTCCTGCGCCGGATGCCGATGAGGGCGGGCGGATCTGCACGGCCCGCCCGTCTTCCCGTTGCCCCGGGTGCCCCCGGCCCGGGGTGCCCCGCCCCCCGTGCGATGGCTCCCCGCCGTGGTCCTGAGCCGGTTCCCTCCGTAGGTGTCCCGTGAAACTCCAGCTCCGAGACCTGTGGCAGCCCGTGGCGGCCGTGGTGGAGCCCGAGGCCCCCGTGGCCGGGCTCCCGCCGGTGGGCCGCGACGCCGCCGTGGTGGTCCGGGGGCACGGGGGGGTGCTCGCCGTGGCCTCGGGTCCCGCCATCGCCCGGGCCCTCGACGCGGGCCGGGGGCGCGACCCGGTGCTGGGCATCGCCGAACCCGCCCGCGCGGTGCCGGACGGGCAAGCGTTGCCGCTCCTGGAGCCCGGCGCGGCCGACCACGCGGTGGTCGGGATGAGCCGCGGCGCGGCGGTGGGGTGGGTCCCGCGGGAGCGGCTGCTCGAGGCCGGGTTCAAGGCCCTGTGCGCCCGGATGGACAAGCTCCGGGTCGCCCTCGACGCCGCCTACAACGCCATCGTGGTGGTGGACGCCGAGGGCCGGGTGGTGGCGGCGAACAAGGCGCTGGGCCGGGTGCTCGGGGTGGAACGCGAGGACCTCATCGGCCGGCCGATCCAGGAGGTGGTGCCCCACACCGGGTTGCCCGAGGTGCTTCGCACCCGTGAGCCCCGTATCGGGCGGCGGATCGAACTCCGGGGGCACGTGTACGTGAGCAACCGCACCCCGATCTTCCGAAACGGCCGGCTGGCCGGGGCGGTGGCCGTGCTCCAGGACGTGACCGATCTCGAGTCGGCCCGGGCGGAGCGCGACGAGGCGAACCGCTGGAAGCGGACCCTGGAGGCCGTGCTCGACACCGCCTACGAGGGGGTGGTGGTGGTGGACGAGCGGGGCGTCATCACCATGTTCAACCGGGCCTACGGGGAGTTCCTGGGGGTGGACCCGGCCGACATGGTGGGCCGGCCGGTCACCGAGGCCATCGAGAACACCCGGATGCACATCGTGCTCCGCACGGGCGAGGCCGAGATCCGGCAGGTCCAGCGGATCAAGGGCCACGACATGGTCTGCGACCGGATCCCGATCCGGGAGGGCGACCGGATCGTGGGGGCCGTGGGGAAGGTGCTGTTCCGGGACGTGTCGGAGCTCGACGCCCTGTTCGAGGAGACCCGCCGGCTCCGAACCGAGCTCAGCTACTACCGCGAGGAGCTCCGCCGCCAGAACGGCACCCGGTACAGCCTGGAGAACCTGGTGGGGGAAAGCCCCGTGATCCGCGAGCTCAAGGACATGGTGCGCCGGGTCGCACGGACCCATTCCACCGTGCTCATCCAGGGGGAGAGCGGCACGGGCAAGGAGCTCGTGGCCCACGCCCTGCACAACCTGAGCCCCCGGGCCGACAAGCCCTTCGTCAAGGTGAACTGCGCGGCCATCCCGGAGAACCTGCTCGAGGCGGAGCTGTTCGGCTACCGGGAGGGCGCGTTCACGGGGGCCCGCAAGGGCGGCCAGGTGGGCCGGTTCGAGCTCGCCCGGGGCGGCACGGTGTTCCTGGACGAGGTGGCCGAGCTGCCCCTGCCCACCCAGGCGAAGCTCCTCCGGGTGATCCAGGAGCGGGAGATCGAGCCCCTGGGCGGGGGCGGGCCGGTGGAGGTGGATCTGCGGATCATCGCGGCCACCAACCGGGATCTCCGGCAGCTGGCCGCCGAGGGGGCGTTCCGGCAGGACCTCCTGTACCGTCTCAACGTGGTCCTGCTCGAGGCGCCGCCCCTGCGCGACCGCAAGGAGGACATCCCCCTTCTGGCCGAGCGGCTCCTGTGCCGCCTTTCGAAGACCCTCGGGCTCCGGCCCCGCAGGCTCTCGGCCGAGGCCCTGGCGACGTTGCTCGCGTACGCCTGGCCGGGAAACGTGCGGGAGCTCGAAAACGTCCTGGAAAGGGCCCTGAACCTCTGCGACGGCGACGAGATCCTCCCGGCCCACCTGCCCCATCACGTCCGGCGCCCGGCGGGCACGGGCCCCGCCCTCGCCCCCCTGCGGCAGGTGCTGGCCGAGGTGGAGGCCGAGCACCTGCGCGCGGCCCTTCGTGTGGCCAACGGCCGGGCCGTGGAGGCGGCCCGGCTCCTCGGCATCGGGAAGTCCGCCTTCTACGAAAAGGCGGCCAAGCACGGGCTGTTGAACTCCTGACCCCTCCGCCCGGTTTCCGGAAAACCGGAAACTGTCCGGATTTCCGGAAACGCCCTCATCGGCCGCCTCCTCCCGCGAAACGCCCCGATCCCGCGTCTTCTGGATTCCGGATATCCGGAAAGTCCCGGGCCGGAACCCCCGAAAAACGGGGTGCGCCTCGTCGGCACGGTCCGTGCAGGTGCCGTTCGTCGTTTCGTTTCCCCAACCGAAAGGAGGACGATCATGCGAAGGGGATTGAGGCTGGTGGCGGTGACGGCGGCGATGGCGGCTCTCGTGGCTTCCCCCGGCTGGGCGAAGGAGAAGAGGGTGCTGCTCAAGGTGCCGATCGC
>CAZUYO010000155.1:0-7048 GCA_964624725.1 uncultured Thermodesulfobacteriota bacterium | reverse complement strand
CTCGTACAGGCCGCTTCCTCCGATGATGCCGATCGCCTTGTCCATGGACTCCTCGTTAGGGTCGTTGGTCGTAGGACGCGGGTCGTTGCGGCCGGGGACGAAAGGGACGGCAGGGACCCAAGCCGCCGCCCAGCCGCCCAGCCGCCCAGCCGCCTAGCCGCCTAGCCGCCCCGCCTCGTCCGCCTTGAGCTGGCCGCAGGCCGCCAGGATGTCTTCGCCCCGGCTCTTTCGCAGGGTGGCCGTGAAGTTCTTCCGGAGCAAAACCTCCTGGAACGCCGCCACCGCCTCCGGATCGGGCCGACGGAACGGGCTCTCCGGATGGGGGTTGTAGGCGATCAGGTTCACCTTGCACCGGACGTCCGACAAGAGCCGCACGAGCCGCCGGGCGTCGGCCGGGGTGTCGTTCACCCCGCCCAGGAGCACGTACTCGATGGTGTACCGGTCCCGGGGCGGGAGCGGGCTCTCCCTGAGGGCCGCCAGGAGCTCGGCGATGGGGAACCGGCGGTTCACGGGCATGATCCGGTCGCGCACCTCGTCGGTGGTGGCGTTGAGGCTCACGGCCAGGCTCCCCAGCATCTCGGGCGGCAACCGCCGGATCCGGTCGGCGAGCCCGGAGGTCGACACCGTGAGCCGGCGGCGGGTGATGTTGGGCCCGTGGTCGCTCGACAGGATCCGGAACGCCCGCACCACGTTGTCGAAGTTGTGCAGGGGCTCCCCCATGCCCATGAACACCACGTTGGTGATCCGGCGCTCGGGCCCCATGCGGGCCTGGCCCACGAGCACCTGGGCCACGATCTCCCCGGCCGTGAGGTGGCGCCGGAGCCCCAGGGTTCCCGTGCGGCAGAAGGCGCAGCCCATGGCGCAGCCGGCCTGGGTGGACACGCACTGGGTCACCCGGCCCTCGTCGGGCATGAGCACGGTTTCCACCCGCTCGCCGTCGGCGAGTTCCAGGAGGAGTTTTACGGTGCCGTCCCGGCTCACCTGCTCGCGCACCACCCGGGGCAAGCGGGCCGTGGCGGCCTCGGCGAGACGCGCCCGGAGGCGGGCCGAGAGGTCGGTCATGTCCTCAAACCGGGTCACGCCGCGCTTGTAGAGCCAGTGCATCACCTGGCGGGCCCGGAACCGCTTCTCCCCCAGCGTCTCGAAGAATCGCTCGAGGCCCTCCAGGTCGTGATCGAACAGGTCGACGGCGGTCATGGTCGTTTCGTAACGCCCCGTTCCAAGGGGATTTGCCGGCCCGGGGCCGGACCCGGCTTTATACCGTGGGCCGCGAAGGCCCGTCAAACGCCCGGCTTGACACATCCGGCCCGGGGGGATAAAAGAACGGTTCAATTTACGTCCGCCGGTGCCCCCAGGGGCTGAAAAGGGAAGTGGGGTGAAAGTCCCCCGCGGACCCGCCGCTGTGAGCGAGGACGACGGGCCACTGGAGCCACTGGCCGATCGGCTGGGAAGGCGGCCCCGAGGACGAATCGCGAGCCAGAAGACCTGCCGGCCGGACGCCCCGCGCGCCAAACCTCCCCGGGTGGATTCGGGAGGGCGGGGAATCGTCGAGGAGCTTCGAAAACGGGAAGCCCGCTCCGTGGTGGAGTGGGCTTTTTTCGTGGGGCTCCGGCCTTTGTAAGGAGATCGCCCGGATCGGTCGGGCATGGGGAAGAGCATGCGGGAGGCGAGCGTCGCCGTAGAGCCGCGGGGGGCCGAGACGGCCCCGGCCGTCGAGGCCCGGGGGCTCGTGAAGCGGTTCGGCAAGGTCCGGGCCCTCGACGGGCTGGACCTCGAGCTGCGTCCCGGGGAGATCTACGGGTTCCTCGGGCCCAACGGGGCCGGCAAGACCACCACGATCCGGATCCTCACGGGGCTCCTGCGGCCCGACGCCGGCACGGCCCGGGTGGGCGGGGCCGACGTGCTGACCGACCCCGTGGCCGCCAAGGCCCAGATCGGGGTGGTGAGCCAGCAGCTCAACCTCGACCCCGACCTCACGGTGGCCGAGAGCCTCGAGCTCCACGGCATCCTCCACGGCATGCCCCGGGCCGAGCGCCGGGCCCGGGCCGCGGAACTCTTGGCCTTCGCCGGCCTGGCCGACCGGGCCCGCAGCCTCGGCCGCACCCTTTCGGGGGGCATGAAGCGCCGGGTCACCATCGTGCGGGCGCTCCTGCACGAACCCCGGATCCTCTTCCTGGACGAACCCACGGTGGGCCTCGACCCGGCCACCCGGCGCCGGCTCTGGGACCTCATCCGGGCCGTGAACCGCCGGGGGGTCACCGTGCTCCTCACCACCCACTACATCGAGGAGGCCGAGTTCCTGTGCCACCGGGTGGGCATCCTGGACCGGGGCCGGCTGATCGAGGAGGGGGAGCCCCGGGCCCTCCTGGCGGACCTGGGCGAATACGCCGTGGACGTGGTGGGGGACGACGGCACCCGCACCCGGTTCTTCCCGACCCGGGAGGCGGCCCTCGCGTTCCTGCGGCAGGCCCCCGAGGGCGCCGGGCTTCGGCGCTCGAACCTGGAGGACCTTTTTCTCCAGCGCACGGGCCGGAGGGTCGAGCCGTGAACGGGGTGGCCGGGGTGCTCTACCGGGAGCTTCGGATCTACCGCCGGCGGTGGAAGAAGCACCTGGCGTCCTATGCGGTGTCGCCGTTTTTGTTCCTGGTGGTGTTCGGCTGGGGGCTCGGCCGGCACGTGGAGCTCGACGGCGTGGGGTATCTCGCCTTCATGATCCCGGGGCTCGCCACCATGGCGAGCATGACCCAGAGCTACGGCACGGCCACCGAGATCAACATCGCCCGGTTCTACTGGCGGATCTTCGAGGAGTTCCAGATGGCGCCGGTGCCGGCGTGGCAGATCGCCCTGGGCGAGGTGATCTACGGCATGGTCCGGGGGCTCGCGGCCGCCGTGGTGGTGTACCTTTTGGCCTGGCCCTTCGGGGTCCGGCCGCCCGTGAGCCCGACCGTGGGGGCGCTCTTCGGCCTTCACACCTTCGCGTTCGCCTCGGCCGCGGTGACCGCCGCCATGATGGTGCGAAGCCACGCCGACCAGGGGCACATCAACACGTTCTTCATCGTGCCCATGTCGTTTCTGTGCGGCACGTTCTTCCCGCTGGACCGGCTGCCCGGGTGGGCCGAGGCGCTGGCCTACGGGCTTCCGCTCACCCACTCGAGCCTCACGATCCGGGCCGCGAGCCTGGGCCAGCCGGTCCCCTGGGTCCACGCCGCGGCCCTGGCCGGGTTCGCCGCGGCGTTTTTCGCCTCGGCCGTGTGGGCCGTGCGGCGAAGCAGTTCGTAGATAAGGCTTGGACGCTAGAAAGCTGGAAGGCTGGAAGGCCGTGAATCTGGGATCGGGAATGGTTTTAGAGCGTTGTGGCGGTGCAGCCGCTCGAAGTCGGCGCTCAAGTTCCGGGATCGGTTCCCATGCGAGGGACCCAGATGCTTTTCGGCTTACTCGCCTTCCAGCCTCCCCGCTTTCCAGCCTAAACAACGAGGAGTCCCCATGAGCACCCTCGGCACGTTTTACGGCATCGGCGTCGGCCCCGGCGACCCGGAACTCCTGACCCTCAAGGCCGTGCGGATCCTCCAGGAGGTGGACGTGGTGTTCGCGGCCGGGCACGAGCGCTCGGGCCGGAGCGCGGCGCTTGCCATCGCCCGGCCCCACCTGCGGCCGGACTGCCCGGTGGAAGTGCTGCCCTTCCGCCACACCTTCGAGGACGTGCGCTCCCGCCAGGTCCACCGCGACCACGCCCGCCGGGTCGTGGAGACCCTGCGGCGGCCGGCCTCGGCCGCGTTCCTGACCCTGGGGGACCCCATGACCTACTCCACCTTCACCTACCTCCTGGAGGAGGTCCGGGCCCTGGAGCCCCGGGTGCCGGTGGAGGTGGTGCCCGGCATCACCTCGTTCGCGGCCGCGGCGGCCGAGGCCCGCACCCCGCTGGTGGAGGGGGACGAGACCCTGGCCGTGGTGAGCGCGGCCCGGGGCACCGAGGCCGTGGAGCGGGCCCTGGCCGCGGCCGACAGCGTGGCCGTGCTCAAGCCCTACCGGAACACGGCGGGCGTGTGCGACCTGTTGGAGCACCGGGGCCTCGGGGACCGGGTCGTGTTCGCCTCCCACTGCACCCGGCCCGACGCCGTGGTGGCCCGGGGGGTGGCCGAGGCCCGGGCCCGGGCCAACGGGTACATGAGCCTCTTTCTCGTGCGCGCCCGGGGGGACCGCAACCCGTGACCCGCCGGCCCCAGGTGGCGATCGGGGCGGCCGCCCTCGCCCTGCCCTTCGTGCTCCTGTGGGCCGGGAGCATCGGGTCGTCGGGCCTGGGGGCGGCCGACCTCCTGCGGGCGCTGGCCGAGGCCGCGGGCCTCGCGGCCCCGACCCTGGACCCGGTGGACCGCACGATCCTTTTGACCGTGCGGCTCGCCCGGGTGAGCCTGGCGGCCCTGGTGGGCGGCGGCCTCGCCGTGGCCGGGGTGGTGTTCCAGGGCATCTTGCTAAACCCCCTGGCCGACCCCTACACCGTGGGCGTGTCGTCGGGCGCGGCCCTGGGCGCCAGCATCGCGATCCTCGCCGGGCTTGGGGGCTACACGGCCTGGGGCCTCGGGCTCCTGCCCCTTTGCGCCTTCGCGGGCGCGCTCGCGGCCCTGGGGGCCGTGCATCTTCTGGCCTCGGACCGGGACTTCGGCTCCGGGAACACCCTGATCCTCGCCGGCATCGTGGTGAGCACCACCCTTTCGGCCGGCATCAGCCTGCTCAAGAGCCTCAACGAGGACAGCGTGTCCTCCATCGTGTTCTGGATCCTCGGGAGCTTCAACGGCCGCGGCTGGGCCCACGTGGCCTTCTCGGCCCCCTACGTGCTGGCCGGGGTCGTCTGGGCCTGGTGCCTGGGCCGGGACCTCGACCTCCTGGCCCTGGGCGACGAGTCGGCCCGGCAACTCGGGGTGGACGCGGCCCGGGCCCGGCGCTGGCTCCTGGTGGCCGCCTCGGTCATGACCGGGGCCTGCGTGGCCGTGAGCGGGGTGATCGGGTTCGTGGGCCTCGTGGTGCCCCACCTCCTGCGGATGGTGCTGGGGCCGGGCCACCGCCGGCTCGTGGTGGGCTCGTTCCTGGTGGGCGCGTCGCTTCTGGTGCTGGCCGACGGGCTCGCCCGCACCGTGCTCCCCGGGGGCGAGGAACTGCCCGTGGGCGTGGTGACCGCGCTCGTGGGCGGGCCCTTTTTCTGCTGGCTCCTCCGGTGGAACCCCAGGGGCCGGCGGGCGGAGGCCCCGTGATCCGGGTCCGGGACCTCTGGGCCGGGTACGGCGGGGCCCCGGTGCTCCGGGGCGTGGACCTCCAGGTGGCCGACGGGGCGTTCCTCGGGATCCTGGGGCCCAACGCCTGCGGCAAATCCACCCTTCTGCGGGTCCTGACCGGGGTGCTCCGGCCGGAGCGGGGCGAGGTGCGGGTGGCCGGGCTCGATCCCCGGCAGGCCGCGCCCCGGGACCTCGCCCGGGCCGTGGCCACGGTGCCCCAGACCACCTGGATCCCGTTTCCCTTCACCGGGTTCGAGGTGGTGCTGATGGGCCGCCACCCCCGGATCGGCCGGTTCGGCCGGCCCGGGCCCGACGACCGTGCCGCGGTGGAGCGGGCCCTGGAGCAGACCGACACCCGGGGGCTCGCCGACCGGCTCGTGACCCAGGTGTCCGGGGGGGAGCGCCAGCGGCTCGTGCTGGCCCGGGCCCTGGCCCAGGAGGCCCCGATCCTGCTGCTGGACGAGGCCACGGCGGCCATGGACGTGCACCGCCGGATCGACGCCTTCGACCTCCTGGCCCGGGTGAACGCCGAGGGCGCCACCGTGTGCGCGGTGATGCACGACCTCAACCTCGCGGCCCTCTACTGCGAGCGGCTCGTGTTCCTGAAAGGCGGCAAGGTGTGGGCCGAGGGCCCGACCCACGAGGTGTTCCGCAAGGACGTGCTGGAGGCCGTGTACGAAACCCCGGCCGAGGTCTTCGTGCACCCGGCCACGGGCCGGCCCCACGCCGTGTTCCTGCCCCGGGCGGCCCGGCCGGCCCTGGCGCGGAAAGGAGTCCCCCGTTGAGATCCCCCCTGCCCTGGCTTTTCGCCTGCGCCCTGGCCCTCCTTGCGGCCACGGCGCCCCGCGCGGCCTGCGTGGACGACGACACCGGCGCCCGGGTCTGCGCCCCCGACGCGCCCCGGATCGTGTCGCTCTACGGGGCGTTCACCGAGATCCTCTGGGAGATCGGGGCCGGCGACCGGATCGTGGGCCGCACCCGCCACGACGACACCGTGGAGGCCCTGCGGGCCGTGCCGTCGGTGGGCACCGGGCTTCGGCCCAACGTGGAGCACGTGCTGGCCCTGCGACCCGACGTCGTGGTGGCCCGGGCCGGCCGGGCCGCGGCCCGGGCCGTGGCCGATCTGCGGGCCCGGGGGCTCACCGTGGCCGCCTTCGACCCCCGGTCGCTGGAGGAGGCGTTTTCGGTGATCGAGCGGCTGGGGCGGCTCGCCGGCCGGCCCGGGAAGGCCCGGGGCCTGGCCGACCGGATCCGGGGGGAGATCGGGTCCGTGCGGGCCGCCGTGAACGACAGGCCCCCGGTGCGGGTGGTCTACGAGGTGCGGGCCCAGCCGCTCACCGTGGCCGGCGCCGACGGGCTCGTCAACGACCTCATCGCCGCGGCCGGGGGCCGAAACGCCGTCGAGGTGCCCAAGAAGCTCCTCACCCTCGACGTGGAGGCCCTGCTCAAGCTCGACCCCGACGCCTACGTGATCCAGGAGGGCCCCATGAACCGCAACCCCTCCCCCCCGGCCGACCGGCCCCTCTACCGGACCCTGCGGGCCGTGCGGGAGGGTCGGGTGCTCCTGGTGGACGAGAAAACCTTCGCCCGGCCCGGCCCCCGCCTGGGCGAGGCCGCCCGCACCCTGGCCCGGTTCCTCCATCCCGAGGCGTTTTGAGCCGGAGTCGCTAGGGCTCGAACACGCGCAGCGGCGCGAGGCCCTCGGCCGTGCGGGCGAACGCCCGGTCGAAGGTGGCGAACCCCCGGGCGCGTCCGGCAACCCCGAGGGCCAGGTGGAGCGC
>CAZUYO010000154.1:0-7054 GCA_964624725.1 uncultured Thermodesulfobacteriota bacterium | reverse complement strand
CGGACAACGGGGGCAAGGGAGTGCTGCCATGAAGGTTTCGGTGAGCACGGTGCTACGGTACAGCGAGCCCCTCGACCGGTTCCTCCGGGTGCGGTCCTTCACCGAGTCGGAAACCCAGCGACTCCTGGGGAGCGCCCGGTTCCGGAACCGGCAGGAGTACGTGCGGTTCCTCCTGGGGCTTTGCATCCCCGAGTTTCCCGCCGAGATCCTGCCGGGGCTGCTGGACACCCCGGATCCCGAGGAGCGCCGCAGGGTGGAGCAGGCCCTCTACGATCTGTGCGTCGAGGTGAACCCCCACCTCGACATCTCCCGCATCTCGGTGCCGGTCACCGAGGCCGAGGGGGAGGCCCAGCTCTACCTGGTGGAGCCGGAAACGCAGCGCCGGGACGAGGAGAACCTCGAGCGGTTTCTGCACCTCGAGGAACTCCTGGAGCAGCGGGTGGTGGGCCAGAGGGAGGCCGTGGAACGGCTCGCCCGGGTGCTCCGGCGGGCGGCGGCCGGCCTCAAGGATCCCAACCGGCCCGTGGGGAGCTTCTTCTTCCTCGGCCAGACCGGCGTGGGGAAGACCGAGCTCGCCAAGGCGCTGGTGCACGTGCTCTTCGCCGAGGACGACCGGCTCGTCCGGGTGGACTGCAGCGAGTACGCCCAGTCCCACGAGTACGCAAAGCTGATCGGGGCCCCACCGGGATACATCGGCCACGGCGAGGGCGGATACCTCACCGACGCGGTGATGGCCCGGGGCCGGTGCGTGGTGCTCTTCGACGAGATCGAAAAGGCCCACCCCAAGCTCCACCAACTGCTCCTGCAGGTGCTGGACGAGGGCATCCTCACCGACTCCAAGGGCCGAAAGGTGTCGTTCCGGGACGCCGTGATCATCATGACGAGCAACGTGGGCGCCCGGGAGGTGGAGGACCTCGAGCGGCGGGCCGGGTTCGGGGTGTGCGCCGGGTGCGACGAGGTGGAGAACGAAAGCCTCAAGGCGCTACGGGCCGAGTTCCCCCCCGAGTTCGTGAACCGGATCGACGAGGTGATCGTGTTCCGGCCCCTGGATCGGGAGGCGAGCCTCAAGATCTGCGAGATCCTCCTGCGGGAGGTGGAGGGGTACCTGGAGCCCCGGCGGCTGGAGATCGAGTTCGACCCGGAGGTCAAGGAGTTCCTGGTGGACGAGGGGACCGACCCGCGCTACGGCGCCCGGCCGCTTCGCCGCACGATCAAGCGCCACGTGCTCGACCCCCTGGCCACGGAGCTCCTGAGCGGGAAGTTTCGGCCGCCGGCTCGCATCCGCACCCACCTGCGCCGCCGCCGGGTGTGGTTCGAGGCGGCGTGAGGCACGACATTCGCCGCAAAAAGATTGTATCCGTCCCTTGACACCCCGGCACCCGGGGGGCATAGTGGCTGCAACACATTCCCCTTGGCGAATCGGTTGGGGGAGTCGGGATTGCAAACGCTCTTTGCCCCCCCGGAGAGCTGCGCCCGGCTCCCCCTCTTTGTTTGCCCCGCCCCGAAAATGACACTTTTGTCCTAAATATCCCCGCTATCGTACAAATTCGTCTTTTTCGTCCTCTCCTCCTCCCCGAGGGCCGGGGCTTTCCGGCGACCCGCACCGTGGCACCGGTCTTGCTCTCCTCCTCGCGACGCCCCGCCGGGACCGCCCCGGGGCCCGGGACCACTGCCCATCGGCCGAATCCAGCAGGAAGGAGAGCGCATGACCCCCAGCCGCTACCGAGTCCTTCTACCGCTCCTGGCCCCCTTCCTATGGGCGGGGTCCGCCTTCGGCGCCCAGGGGCCGAACCCCGGCGACACGGCCTGGCTCCTCGTGAGCTCCGCCTTGGTGCTCCTCATGGTCCCGGGGCTCGCCCTGTTCTACGGGGGCATGGTGCGGGCGAAGAACATCCTTTCGACGCTCATGCTGAGCTTCATCGCGCTCGGGGTGATCGGCATCGAGTGGGTGGCGGTCGGCTACTCCCTGGCCTTCGGGGGAACCCCGGGGCCCTGGCTCGGCGGGTTCGACCGGCTCTTCCTCGCGGGGATCGCCCCGGGGGACCTGACCGGGTCGGTCCCCACACTCGCGTTCGTGGCGTTTCAGGGCATGTTCGCCATCATCACGCCGGCCCTCATCAGCGGCGCCCTGGTGGAGCGGATCCGGTTCGGGGCCTACACCCTGTTCATCCTGCTCTGGGCCCTGCTCGTCTACAACCCCCTGGCCCACTGGGTGTGGGGGGAGGGAGGATGGCTTCTCGAGCTGGGCGCCCTCGATTTTGCCGGCGGCACGGTGGTGCACATCTCCTCCGGGGTTTCGGCCCTGGCCCTGATCCTGGTGCTCGGCAAGCGGCGGGGGTACCCCGCCGAGAGGTTCATCCCCCACAACCTCACCCTGACGCTGCTGGGCGCAGGGCTCCTGTGGTTCGGCTGGTTCGGGTTCAACGCGGGAAGCGCCCTCGCGGCCAACGGGACGGCCGTGCTCGCCTTCGTGTCCACGAACACCGCGGCGGCCGCGGGAATGCTCGGGTGGCTCCTGGCCGAACGGCTTCGGTTCGGGAAAGCGAGCGCCCTGGGAGCCGCCTCGGGGCTCGTGGCCGGGCTCGTGGCCATCACCCCGGGGGCCGGGTTCATCACCCCCGGTTGGGCGATTGTTGTGGGTGGCGTGGCCGGGATCCTGTGCTTTCGGGCCGTATGTTTGAAGGAGCGGTTCGGATACGACGACGCCCTCGACGTGCTCGGCGTCCACGGGGTGGGCGGCGCCTGGGGCGCGGTGGCCACGGGCGTCTTCTCCACCGTCGGCGCCGGGAGCCTCCTGACCGGGGATCTGCGCCAGTTCGGGGTGCAGGTGCTCGGAGTGGCCGCCGCCGCGGCCTACGCCTTCGCCGTGAGTTGGGTCCTCGCGAAGGGACTCGACAGGGCGGTGGGACTCCGCGTGAGCGACGAGGACGAGCTCGTGGGGCTCGACCAGAGCACCCACGGCGAGGTGGGATACTCCCTGTGACCCGGGTTGGCGCCTGGAAAGCCGAGCTCGACGGGGCCCGGCGGGCCCTGGCCGAAGGGCGCATCGACCCCGGCGGGCTGGCGGATGTCCTGGACCGGATCGTCCGGGAGCTGGCCGAGGACGCGGGCTGGCACCGCCCCGGCCGGGCCGTGGTGGCCCTCGGCGGGTACGGCCGGCGCGACATGGCCCCCCGCAGCGACGTGGATCTGCTGTTCCTCACCGAGCGGCACCGGGGGGAGCCCGATGTCGAGGCCGTGCTCTACCCCCTGTGGGACCTGGGCCTGGAGGTGGGCCACGCGTTGCGCACCCCGCGGGACTGCCGCGACGTGGCCCGCACGGACCTCACGGCGGCGACCGCCCTCCTGGACGCCCGGCTCCTCTGCGGGGACCCCGACCTCCTGGCCCGCGGCCTCAGGGCCGCGGGCGCGGCCCCCCGCCCCAGCCGCCGCACCCGGGCCTGGGCCCGGGCCGTCGTGGCCGACGTGGGGACCCGCCGGACCCGGTTCGGGGAGGTGTCGCACCTTTTGGAACCCCACGTGAAGGAGGGGTGGGGCGGGCTCCGGGACGCCCACGCCGCCTCCTGGGTACTCGCCTGCCTCGGGCTCGACCCCCGACAGGAAATTCCGCGTCTGGCCTCGGGCCCCCGGGCCCTCGAGGGCGCGCGGTTCCTCGCCCGGGTCCGGGCCGCCCTCCATGCGGCGGCCGGCCGCAAGACCGACCACCTGACCTTCGAGCACCACGAACCCGTGGCCCGGTTGGTGACCCCGGGCCTCCCGCCCGGGGAACTGCTGGCCCGGGTCCATCGTGCGGCCCGCGGCATCGCCGCCCTGTGGGAGGAGGTGGCCCAGGCGTTTCCCCGCCCCCCCGGCCGGCCCGGGCCCCCCACAGGCTTCAGCAGCGCGGAGGAGGCCCGCACCGCCCTCTCGATCCGCCGAAGGGGCGGGCCGGCACCCTCCCCTATCGCGCTGGACCGCCTGGCGGCCTCCCCGGGGGAGGTGCGGCGACCGGCCCTGCTCCGGGTACTCGGGGAGGGCCTGCGCCGGCGGGCGCCGGTACACCTGTGGTTCCGGGCCCTCCTGGACCGGGAACTCCTGGGCGACGTGGACCCCTTGCTGGCCCGCGCCGCCGAGGCCGTGCCCTACGACGCCCGCCATGCGTTCACCGTGGGGGCCCACGGGGTGGAGAGCCTGGCGGCGTTCGACCGTCTGTGGCTCGGGGCCCTGGAGGACCGGGAACCCTGGCTCACCCGCGTGGCCGGGGGGCTCGCGGCCCCCTGGATCGTGCGGGTGGCGGCCCTCGCCCACGACCTCGGAAAATGCCTGGACCCCGACGACCACGCCCGGGCCGGGGCCGCGGCGGCCCGGCGCTTGGGCCTTACCCTGGGGCTTTCGCCCCCGGAGGCCGAGGAGGCGGCCCGGCTCGTGGCCCTGCACCACGCCCTGCCCCGGTTGGCCTTCCGCCAGGACCCCGAGGATCCGCGCACGGCCGCCGAGGCCTGGGAGATCGCCGGCACGCCCGAGCGGCTGGACGCGTTGGTGGTGCTCGCCTACGCCGACCTGGCGGCGACCCATCCGGGCCCGGTGGGGGCCACGTGGACCCCGTGGGTGCGCGGCCTGCTGCTGGCGCTGCACGCCCGCGCCCACGCCACCCCCGCGGCCCCGCCCCTTTCCGAGGCGGACCTCCGGAAGCGGCTCGCCGCCCGGATCGGCCGACCCGACGCCGGGTCCCTCGTGCACGAGGTTCCCCGGGCGGAGCTGCTCCAGGTCCCCCTGGATCTTCTCGAGCGGCTCGTGCGGATGACCGCCCGGGCTCCCTCGTCGGACGACGGGCTCTGGGAGGTGGTGACTCCCGCCACGGGCCCGGTGGAGGTGCTGGGCGTGATCCCCCACCCGCCGCCCTGGGCCCTGTCGGCCGCATCCTCGGCCCTGAGCCGGCTGGGTTTCGACGTGCGGATGTTCCAGGTCCACGCCTGGTCCCGCGGCTGCCTGCACCTCTGGTTCCGGTGCCTTCCCCCCGATCCCCCCCCGCCCGTGTCGCGGGTGCGTCAGGCCCTCGCCCAGGCCCTGGGGGCGGGCCGCCCCGGGCCGCGTCGCCCTCGGCTGCCCGACCGCCGGGCCGAGGCCACCCCGGTCGCGACGCGGGTGAGCCTCACCCACGGCTCCCCCGTGCATTCGATCCTCGAGGTGGTCTGCCGCGACCGGGCCGGGCTGTTGGCCGATCTGACCGCGGCCCTCGACGACCTGGGGCTCCGGGTGACCCAGGCCCTGGTCACCACCCAGGGTCCCCAGGCCCGCGACGTGTTCCACGTGCAGGACCTCCTGGGGGGCCGGATCGAGGGCGAAGACAAACGGCGCAAGGTGATCGACCGGGTCCACGAAGCCATCTCCAGCCTTCCCAGTGAAAGGAGCTGACCGTGAAAAAGATCGAGGCCATCATCAAGCCCTTCCGGCTCGACGACGTGAAGGAGGCCCTCAAGGAGGCCGGCATCCAGGGGATGACCGCCATCGAGGCCAAGGGGTTCGGCCGGCAGAAGGGCCACACCGAGCACTACCGGGGCGCCGAGTACACGGTGGACTTCGTGCCGAAGGTGAAGATCGAGGTGGTCGTGCCCGAGGCGCTGGCGGCAGCGGCCGTGGAGGCCATCGAGAGGGCCGCCCGCACCGGGAAGATCGGCGACGGCAAGATCTTCGTCTCGACCGTGGACGAGGCGGTGCGGATCCGCACCGGCGAGAGGGGCGAAGGGGCCCTCTGAGCCCCGCTGGATGGGGATCCTTGGAGGTCGCCGGCCTACCTAGGCCGCGATGGCGCCCCCTCAGGTGAACCCGGCCCCGGCCGTGCAGGCGTAGCAGTGGTCGGCCGTGGCGATGGGGGTGCCCGGGGGCGGAGGACCGTCGAGGTCGCACACCCGCACCGGCCTTCCGCCCAGCGGGATGCCGGCGGCCAGGTGGAAGTCGCAGTCGTGGAGCGTGCCGTCCCAGGCCACCGAGACCTGGGTGCGGCACATGAGCCCCTCCACCGTGGCCGGGTTGAACGCGCCGGCCAGGCGTTCGAGGTAGGCCGGAAGGTTCCCCGAGGCCGCGAGCCACCGCCGGAACCGGCCCAGGGGCACGTTGGCAAAGGTGTACAGGTGGGTGAACGACACGCCCCACCGCCGGGCCAGGTCGGTGCGGAACCGGCGCTCGGCCGCGCACTGGTCCGGGGGGAGGAACGCGCCGGCCGGGTTCGACACGAGATCGAGCTCGAGCCCGGTTCCCTCCACACCGTACCCGAGCTCGTTCAGCCGCCGGAGCATCCCGAGGCTCCGCTCCCACACCCCCGGGCCGCGCTGGCTATCGGTCTGGGACCGGCTGACCGAGGGGAACGAGGTCACGATCGCCACCCCCAGGTCCCGGAGCCTCTCCCAGAACCCGGGCCCCCGCTCCTCGAGCGCCGTGAGGTTGGAGCGGAACAGAAGCCGCGGCGCGTGGGGCCGCAGGGCCTCCAGGAACCCGAGCACCCCCGGCACGAGCTCCGGGGCGCCCCCCGTGACGTCGATCGTTTCGAACCCCGACCGGGCCGCGAACCGAACCACCTCGGCCATGGTTTCGGGCCCCATCACCTCGGTTCGGTCGGGGCCGGCCTCCAGGTGGCAGTGGCGGCAGGCCTGGTTGCAAAGCCGCCCCAGGTTCACCTGGAGCGTGCGGGCCTCGGCCCGCACGAGCTCCAGGCCGTGGCGCCGGAGGGCCGCGGCGAAGGGTTCCACCGCGGGGCGGGTGGGTTCCGGGCCGTTCACAGGGAGATCTTCTCCACCACGTTTTGCATCTGCACGCCGTGCACGAGGGAGGCCCCGCCCCGGATCGCCACGGCCACGTGCACGGCCTCGGCCATCTCGCCCGGGGTCGCGCCCTTCTCGAGGCTCGTGCGGGTGTACGCGTCGATGCAGTAGGGGCACTGCACGGCGTGGGCCACGGCCAGGGCGATCAGGGCCTTTTCCCGCTCGGTGAGCTCGCCCTCGGCGAACACGGCCTGGTAGTACTCGAAGAACTTCTGGGTGATCTCCGGGGCCTCCTTGCCCACCTCGGGAAACTTGGC
>CAZUYO010000153.1:0-7078 GCA_964624725.1 uncultured Thermodesulfobacteriota bacterium | reverse complement strand
TGGCCACCCCCACCGCCCCCACCCGGCTGCGGCGCCTGGCCGAGGGCGCCGGCCGCATCGGCGCTCCGCCGGGAACGAACCCCTGGGATCACCTCGTCCGCGAGGAGCGCGACGCCGGCGCCCGCTGGCTCGGGGAGACCGGCCCCTGGCGGCTCCTCGTGGACCCCGCACCCCAGGGCCGGTATTTCGAGTGGGTCGCGGTCCACGCCGCGAAGGCCGACGTGGCCGACCTCGACGCCGGCGATTGGGAGGCCCTGGTGCCCGGGCTCCGTACGCTGTTCGGGTATCTGGAAAGCCAGGGGCTGTGGAGCTTCAACCTGGCCGTCCTGGGGCTTCCCGACCCCTCGTTCCGGTGCCAGGTGCGGCTGGTGCCCCGGGCCTTTCTGCCGCCGGCCTCCTGCTCGGACATCCATTTCGACGTCCTCGAGCAGGAGCCCATGATCCTCCGGTCGCCCGAGGCCGTGGCGTCGGAGCTCCGGCCCCTGTTCGGGGGCTGATACGACGAAGGGCCACCCGTCGCCCCGGGTGGCCCTTCGTCCCTCGCCTCGTGCCGCACCCTACACGTCCAGGTTCCGCACCTCCAGGGCGTGGGACCGGATGAACTCCCGCCGGGGATCCACCGCGTCCCCCATGAGGATGCTGAAGACCTCCTCGGCGGCCACCGCGTCCTCGAGCCGCACCTGCAGGAGCGTGCGGCGGGACGGGTCCATCGTGGTCTCCCAGAGCTGCTGGGGGTTCATCTCCCCCAGACCCTTGTACCGCTGGATCGTGTAGGCCTTGCGGGCGCGCTCGATCAGCACGTCCAGGAGCTCCTGCTTCGAGGCCACGACGGTTTTTCCTTCCTCGTCCCCGGCCCGCCGCAGGATCGTGAACGGCGGCTCCCGCATGTCCCCCAGGGTCTCGTTCACCCGGTACAGGGCCCGGTAGTCGGCCGAGTCGAGGAGATCCCGGTGGATGGGGCAGGCGGCGCGCCGGCCGTTCACCTTCCGCACGGCCCGGAACCGCAGCAGGCTGTGCTCCTCGTCGTACCCGTCCTGGGTCACCTGGTACCCCTTCTCCTCCAGGGCCCGGCGGTAGGGCTCGAAGGCCTCCTCCGAGCGCAGGGCGCCCTCGTTTCGCAGCCCCGCGTTCAGGATGACCCGGAGGGCGTCGCGCTCGAAGCCCTTTTTCGCCAGGCGCTCCAGGTAGAACCGGAACTCGAAGATCCGAAGGAGCAGATCCCTCAGGTGGGCGCCCGCGTAGACCCGGCCGGTCTTCTCGATCCGCACCACGTTGTCGCCCACCGCCTCCTCCACCAGGAACCGCTGGAGCTCCTCCTCGTTGCCCAGGTAGCGCTCCTGCTTGCCCTTGGCCACCCGGTACAGCGGCGGCTGCGCGAGGTACAGATAGCCCCGCTCGATCAGGTCGGGCATCATCCGGTAGAAGAACGTCAGGAGCAGCGTGCGGATGTGGCTTCCGTCCACGTCCGCGTCGGTCATGATGATGATGTTGTGGTACCGCGCCCGCTCCGGGTCGAACTCGTCGTGGATGCCCGCCCCGATGGCCGTCACGAGGGCCGCGATCTCCTTGTTGGAGAGCATCTTCTCCGGACGGGCCTTCTCGACGTTGAGGATCTTTCCCTTGAGCGGCAGGATCGCCTGGAACCGGCGGTCCCGCCCCTGCTTCGCCGAGCCGCCGGCGCTGTCCCCCTCCACGATGTAGAGCTCGCTGCGGGCGGGGTCCTTCTCCTGGCAGTCGGCGAGCTTCCCCGGAAGGCTCGCGGAATCCAGGGCGTTCTTCCGGCGCGTGAGCTCCTTGGCCTTGCGCGCGGCCTCCCGGGCCAAGGCCTCCCGCACGCACTTTTCCACGATCTTCCGGGCGACGGACGGGGTTTCCTCGAAGAACCGCGAGAGCTGCTCGTTGCAGATGTTCTCCACCAGCCCCCGGACCTCGGAGTTGCCGAGCTTCGTCTTCGTCTGCCCCTCGAACTGGGGGTCCGGCACCTTCACCGAGATCACGGCCGTGAGCCCGGCCCGCACATCCTCGCCGGTGAGCCCGGTCTTGAGGTCCTTGAGCAGGTTCTGGGCCTTGCCGTACTGGTTCAGGGTCCTCGTCAGGGCCGCCCGGAACCCGGTCACATGGGTGCCCCCCTCCCGGGTGTTGATGTTGTTGACGAAGCTAAACAGCCGCTCCTTGTAGCTGTCGTTGTACTGGATGGCGATCTCCACGATCACGTTGTCGTTCTCGCCCGAGAAGTAGATCGCCTCGTGGAGCGGGGTCACCGACCGGTTGAGATGCTCCACGAAGGAACGGATGCCGCCCTCGTAGCAAAACTCGGTCGATTTCTCCTCCCGTTCGTCCTCCAGCAGGATCCGGATCCCCGGATTCAGGAACGCCAGCTCCCGGAGCCGGGTGGCCAGGATGTCGTAGGAGTACTCCGTTTCCGTGAAGATCTCGGGGTCGGGCTTGAAATGGACCTTGGTGCCGCGGCGCGTCGTCGTGCCGACCACCGTGAGGGGCTTGGTCGGCGCGCCCCGGCGGTAGGCCTGGTGGTAGACCTTTCCGTCCCGCCGGATCTCCACCTCCAGCCATTCGGACAGGGCGTTGACCACCGACACCCCGACCCCGTGGAGCCCGCCCGACACCCGGTAGGTCTTGTTGTCGAACTTTCCGCCCGCGTGGAGCGTGGTCAGCACCAGCTCGGCCGCCGGTTTCCCGGTGTCCTTGTGAACGTCCACGGGAATGCCCCGGCCGTTGTCCTCCACGGTGACCGAGTTGTCCACGTGGATGACCACCCGCACGAGGTCGCAGTAGCCGGCCAGGGCCTCGTCGATGGAGTTGTCCACGACCTCGTAGACCAGGTGGTGCAACCCCATCGAGCCGGTGGAGCCGATGTACATGGCGGGTCGTTTCCGAACGGCCTCGAGCCCCTCCAGCACCTTGATGCTGTCGGCCGTGTAGAGCTCCTCGATCTTCTGCATGTCGTGTTCGGTCATCGTCGTTTCGCCTGCCAGATCCTGCGGAAAGGTCAAAGGGTCGAACGCGCAAGCGCCAGCCGCCTCGCCCGGGTTCGGTTCAGGGGGCGGTTCGGTGGGGGGTTCCCTCCTCCATCCGGTAAAACCCCACGTCGTCCGCGCCGTCGAGGGGTAGGGCGGTGGGGTCCGGCGTCGCGATCCATACCTGGCCCTCCCAGCCCGCCACGAACCGCGCCAGCGCCTCCAGCCGGCTCCCATCGAGCTCGGCGCCCGGGTCGTCCAGCAGGAGCACCGGCGGCGCCCCCAGGCACCGGAGGCCCCACCGGAGGAGTCCCAGCTTCATCGCCAGGGCGGCGGTTCGGCGCTGTCCCTGGGAACCGTGGGTTTCCACCGGCCGACCGTCCAGCAGGACCTCCAGCCGGTCGCGGTGGGGTCCCGCCCGGGTGAACCCCCTGCGGGCGTCCTCGCCCCGGCCCCGTTCGAGCGCCGCGGCCAGCGCCTCCCCGTACGCCGGGAGGGGCCCGTCGGCCAGGTACGGCGCCGAGAGTTCCAGGGACAGGGTTTCGCGCGCCCCACTGAGCTCCCGGTACAGATCGGCCACCAGGCCGCCCAGTTCCTCCAGGGTGTTCACCCGCTCCCGGTGCACCGCCGCGCCGTGGCGCGCGAGTTCCGCTTCCCACACGGCCCCCTCGGCGGGGTGCCGCCGCAGAGCCGCGTTCCGCTGGCGCACCGCTCGGCGGTACCTCTGGAGGTGGGCCGCATGGAGTGGGTTTCGGAAGAAGGCCGCCGCGTCCACATACCGCCGCCCCAGCTCCCGATCGGCCTGGGCGAGTCCGGTATCGGCCGGCGAGAACACCACGGTGGGCAAGACGGCCAGGTACTCCTGCACCGCCCGGGGCCGGGTTCCGTCCACCTCCACCCGCCGGCCCGCGCCGGTCCAGGAGACCGAGATGTCCCGCTCGCTCCCGGCGGTTTCCACCCGGGCGCGCAGGCGGTATCCGGAACCGCCGAATTGTATCAGATCGGACGCGCGGTGAGTACGGAAACTTTGCAGGCACGAGGCCACGCGGATCGCCTCGAGCACGTTCGTCTTGCCCTGGCCGTTGGGTCCCCAGAGCACGCACACCCGTTCGGGGCGACAAAAATCAAGGGCCGCCAGGTTGCGGAACCCGGCGGCCCGAAACCGCAGGATGCGCACGGTCAGTCGATCCGGATGGGCATCACCACGCAGAGATAGCCGGGGTCCTCGTCGGAACGCACCAGGCAGGGGGCCAGGGGTTGGTCGATCTCCACCTTCACCTCGTCGCCGTCCAGGTGGCGGAGGGCCTCGATGAAGTAGGAGGCGTTGAACGCGATCTTCTGGGGCTCTCCCTCGAGACGCGCCTCGAGCTCCTCGCGGCTGTCGCCGGCGTGGGCGTTCATCGACCGCAGAACGACCCGGTTCTCCGCGGCCTCGAAGATCACGCTGTGGGTGTCGGGGTCCGTCATCAGGGCCACCCGGCGCAGGGCGTCGGCGAAGGGCTCTTTGGCGAGAATCACCCGGTTTCGCGGATCCGACGGGATCACGTCCTGGTACCGGGGGAACGCGCCGTCGATGGGGGTGAGGCACATCTCGGCGTTGGCCAGTTTGCAGAAGATCCTGCCGCCGGACTGGGCGATCTCGAACCCCTCCCCCGAGTCGTCCACCAGGGCCTTGAGGCTCGCGAGGCCCTTCTTCGGAAGGATGATCCCGTCGCGGAACATGTCGAGCACACCCGGGGTGGGCTGCTCCATGATGGTGAGGCGGTGGCCGTCGGTCGACACCATCCGCAGGGTCTCGGTGCCGGTGGACGGGTCCTCGTGGGCGTGGAGGTACACCCCGCAGAGCGTCGGCCGGGTTTCGTCGTTGGAGGCCGAGAACAGGGTCTTTTCGAGCATCCGGGTGAACGACGCCGCCGGAAACGGGCGGTACTCCTCGGGGGCAGCGGGAAACTCCGGGAACTCGTCGGCGCGTTCGGTGGGCACGTGGAAGCTGCTTCGGGCGGCCGTGATGTGGAGCCACCGGTTCTCCTCGAGCTCCAGCCGTACGGGCGCCGGGGGCAGTTCCCGGAAGATCTCGTAGAGCTTCCGGCCGGGCACCGCCACCGCTCCCGGGCTGGAGGTCTCGCCGGGAAGCGTCTGGGTCAGGCTGATCTTAAGATCGGTGGCCTTGATCTCCACCCCGCCGGGACGGGCTTCGAGGAGCACGTGTTCCAGGATTTCCCGGGTGGATTTTCGTTCCAACACCGACACCGCTTGGGCCAGGGCTCGGGTGGCGGAATCCCGTTCGAGCTGGACGATCATGGATCCTCCTAGGGTGATGAAGTTTTTTTCCTTGGTTAGTCATCCATAGGGGCTGGGGATACTGTGGAAAACCCCGAAACCTCCGCGCCAGCGCTGGCGAATCGGCCTGTGGAAAAGATTGGGGATAACCCGTTCCTTATCCACAGCACGCCAAGGTCCGCGAGTTCGCCACAGGTTATCCCCAGGGTTCTCCCCAACCCTTCCACCGTTATGTCCCCAGCTTGCGGCGGATCGCCTCCACCTCCGCCCGCAGGCCCGGATCCGACGCCAGCGCCTTCGAGATCTTGTCGTGGGCGTACATCACCGTGGTGTGGTCGCGCCCCCCGAATTTCTGCCCGATCTCGGGAAACGAGCTGTCGGTGAGTTCCCGGGCCAGGTACATGGCGATCTGCCGGGGGTGGGCCACGGCCTTGGTGCGCCGTTTTCCCCTGAGATCCGCGGCCGTCAGGTGGAAGTGTTGGGCCACGGTCTTCAGGATCTTCTCCACGGTGAGCCCCTGGCCCGAGTCCCGCAGCATGTCCCGCAGCACGTTCTTGGCGAGCTCGACCGTGATCTCCGCCTTCGTCAGGTTCGAAAACGCCATGATCCGAAGGAGCGACCCCTCGAGCTCCCGGATGTTCGAGGAGCAGTGGGAGGCCAGGAAGTGGGCCACCTCCAGCGGCAGCGGGATCGACTCGATCTCGGCCTTTTTCTGGAGGATCGCGACCTTGGTCTCCACGTCGGGCGCCTGGATGTCGGCGATGAGGCCCCACTCGAACCGGGAGCGCAGCCGGTCGGCGAGGCCCGGGATCTCCTTGGGGAACTTGTCGCTCGTCACCACGATGTTCTTGTGGCTTTCGTAGAGCGTGTTGAACGTGTGGAAGAACTCCTCCTGGGTGCGTTCCTTGCCGGCGATGAACTGGATGTCGTCCATCAGGAGGATGTCCATCTTCCGGTACTTCTCCCTAAACTCCGGCATCCGGTTGTGCGCCAGCGCCTGGATCATCTCGTTGACGAACTTCTCGCTGTGCACGTAGCACACCCGGCAGGTCGGGTCGTGGGCCAGCCGGTGGTTGCCGATGGCGTTCAGGAGGTGGGTCTTGCCGAGCCCCACCCCGCCGTAGATGAACAGCGGGTTGTAGGTGCGGCCGGTGCGCTCGGCCACGGCGAGGCTCGCCGCGTGGGCGAACTGGTTGGAGCTGCCCACCACGAAGCTGGAGAAGGTGTATTTGGGGTTGAGCCCGATCTTTCGGGCCCGTTCCTCCCAGCCGGCCGGCGAGGGCTCCGGCTCCCGCTTGGGCCGCACGAAGGGCTTCTCGCGCTTGGCCGTGACGCAGCGCACCTCCACCGGGGCGCCGGCGTGGGCCGCGGCACAGCGCCGGATCAGGGCCAGGTAGTCGTGGTCCTGGAGCCAGTCGGAGAAGAATTTGCTCGGGACCTCGAGCAGGAGTTCCCGGCCGTCGAGCCGCACCGGCCGGATGGGGAGGATCCAGGTCTGGAAGGCCTGCGCCGGGAGCGATGCCTCGAGCTCTTGCAGCACGGTTTGCCAGAGCTGGTCCATGGCATATATCCACAGAGTTATCCACAGATGTGGATAAGGAGGCCTTCCGGTCCGCGGGAGCGGACTCCGTAAAAACCGAAAGATTTACAAGCGGTTGTGGGGATGGAACGAGAGGTCGTTCCGAGCGGGCGCGAGGCGAGACTAGCAGACCCGAGCGGCGGACCGCAAGGGGTGGGCGGGGGATTTTTCGGCCGCGCCGATCGGGGGCGTCTTGACGGCGTCGCGCGATGCCGATAGCGTGTCGCGCCGCCGGTGTCGGGAG
>CAZUYO010000152.1:0-7107 GCA_964624725.1 uncultured Thermodesulfobacteriota bacterium | reverse complement strand
GCTTACTTACCGGACGGTAAAATCCCATGAACCCCCCGCCGTGTCAAGGGGCTTCCCGCGCGGCCCGGTTTGCTTGAAGGGCCGGGGGCCCTCTGCTAGCATCCTACGGTCTTTCGCCAGGGGGTCCTTGCGTTTTCGTTCTCTCATCCGACGGGGCACATGTCCGACGCGCCGCGCCTCACCCTGGGCACCGCAGGGCACATCGACCACGGCAAGACCTCGCTCGTCCGCGCCTTGACCGGCATCGACACCGACCGGCTCAAGGAGGAGAAGGAGCGGGGGATCACGATCGAGCTCGGGTTCGCCCACCTGGAGCTGCCGAGCGGGGTCGGGCTCTCGGTGGTGGACGTGCCGGGCCACGAGCGGTTCGTGCGCCACATGGTGGCGGGCGCCGCCGGGATCGACTTGGTGCTCCTGGTGGTCGCCGCGGACGAGGGGGTGATGCCCCAGACCCGCGAGCACCTGGACATCTGCCGGCTCCTGGGCGTGCGCCACGGCCTGGTGGCCCTCACCAAGGCCGACATGGTGGACCCCGATCTTCTCGAGCTCGCCCGGGACGACGTGGAACTCGCGGTCGAGGGCACCTTCCTCGAGGGGGCGCCCATCGTGCCGGTGAGCGCCGTGACCGGCCAGGGGCTCGGGGACCTCCTGCGGGAGCTCGACGCCCTGGTGGCCAAGATCCCGCCCCGGGGCAGCCGGGGCGTGTTCCGGCTGCCCGTGGACCGGGTGTTCACCATCCGGGGGTTCGGCACGGTGGTCACGGGCACGGTGATCTCGGGCGCCGCGCGCCGGGACGACGAGGCCGTGGTGCTGCCCCGGGTGCGGCCCACGAAGATCCGGAACATCCAGGTCCACGGCCGGGAGGTGACCAAGGCCGTGGCCGGGCAGCGGGCGGCGCTGAACCTGGCCGGCCTGGAGGTGGACGACCTGGAGCGGGGCGCCACGGTCGCCCACCCCGGCACCCTGGCCCCCACCCGGATGGTGGACGTCCACCTGGAGCTCCTGCCGGACGAGCCCCGGGCCCTTCCCGACCGGGCCCGGGTGCGGCTCCACGTGGCCGCCCAGGAGGTGCCGGTGATCGTGGCCCTGCAGGAGGGCGACCGGCTGGCCCCGGGGGAGGCGGCCTACGCCCAGCTTCGCAGCCCGGAGTGGTTCGTCGCCTGCCCCGGCGACCGGTTCGTGCTCCGGGCCTTCTCCCCCGCCCGCACCCTGGGCGGGGGGGTGGTGCTCGACCACCAGCCCCGCAAGCACCGGGGCAAACGGGCGGAAACCGTGGAGAGCCTCCGGGTCCTCCACCTCGGGGAACCGGCGGACCGGCTGGCCCAGTTCCTGGCGGCCCGGGCCCACCGGGGCATGACGCCGCTGGAGGCCCAGGTGGCCCTGGGGGGCACGATCGACGAGGCCCGCCAACTCCTCCAGGCGGCCGTGCGGTCGGGGGTCGCGCTCGTGACCGACCGCAAGGCCCAGCGCCACCACCATCGGGCCGTGGTGGAGGACCTGGAGAACCGGGCCGAGAGGATCCTCGAAGGGTTCCACGCGGAGAACCCCCTGCGCCGGGGGCTGGGGCTCGAGGAACTGCGGGGCCGCCTGCCCCGGTTCGCCGATGCGAAGCTCGTGGAGTTCACCCTGGAGCGGCTCGCCGCCGAGGGCCGGATCGCCACCGAGGGGAACACGGTGCGGCTCGCCTCGTTCGTGCCCCAGCTCGACGCGGCCGACGAGGTCGCGAGGGGGCGGATCCTCTCCGTCATGGAGCGGCGTAGGTTCGAGGGGCCGACCCTGGCCCAACTGGCGGCCGAGCTCGGGGAGGACGAACGCACGGTCCGCCCCGTGGTGGAGTACCTGGTGGAGCAGGGGGTCCTCCACCGGACGAAGGAGGGCTACCTCTTTCGGACCGAGGACCTGGAGGCCCTGGCCGACCACGTGGTGGCGCTCTTTCGGGAGAAACCCGAGATCGGGGTGGCGGAGATCAAGGCGTTCACGAACACGACGCGCAAGTACACGATCCCGCTCCTCGAGTACCTGGACGGCAAGCGCATCACCACCCGCCGGGGCGACGTGCGCCTGCCCGGGCCCAAGGCGCGGGCGAGGGATCCGGCCGCCGAAACCGGAGACTAGGGGCCGGAACGCCCGAGAGGGGGGGGAGGAAACCCCGAGGGGAACGCAACCGGGTTGCCCTCTGCAGCGGCCGGCCCGCGCCCCACCCGGGCCGCCGGGGGATTGACCGCAGACCGACGACCGCGGACCGGAGGCTGACCCTTCGATGGGAACCCAGACCTGGCCGATCGTGCGCTACCAGCACGGGGGGTTTCACCGGCTCGACGACGTGGTCGTGCGGGAGGAGCCCCTCACCCTCTACGTCAACGACCGCGAGGTGGTGACCCTCCTCACCCTGGGGGACCACCCCGTGGAACTGGCCTTGGGGTTCCTGCGGTCGGAGGGGTTCTTCCAGACCCGCGAGGAGCTCGAGTCGTACCGGGCCGAACCCGGGGCCGTCCGGGTGCGGGTGCGGCGGGACGTGGACGCCCTCTTGAAACTCATGGACCGCCGGGTGGTCACGACGGGCTGCGGCAAGGGCACCACCTTCTATTCGGCCCTGGACGGGCTGCGGACCCGGCCCCTCCCGGACGGGCTGCGGGTGGCGCCGGGCCAGATCCTGCGCCGGATGCAGGAACTCCAGAAGCGCTCGGGCCTCTACCGGGAGACCGGGGGGACCCACAACGCGAGCCTGTCGGACGGGGAGCGCACGCTGTGCTTCCGCACCGACGTGGGGCGCCACAACGCGGTGGACATGCTGGGGGGCTGGGCGTTCCTGGAGGGCGTGGACACGGCCGGGACCCTGCTCCTCACCACGGGCCGGGTCTCGTCGGAGATCCTGCTCAAGACGGCCAAGATGGGGTGTCCGGTGCTGGTGTCGCGCTCGGCGCCCACCCACCTGGCCCTGGAACTCGCCCGGGACCTCAACGTGACCGTGGTGGGCTACGTGCGGGGGGAGCGGTTCAACGTGTACACGGCCCCCCACCGGATCACCGAAACCGACGAACGACCAACGAAAAGGGATAAGGCCGATGAAGCCGGAGCAGCTTGAACGTTGGAAGGAGAAGCTCCTCGCCCTCCGGGACGAACTGGCGGGCGAGGTGCAGGAACTGCGCGAGGAGGGGTTCTCCCTGGGCACCGATGCGGTGCAGGACGTGGGAGACGACGCGGCGAACACGTACAACCGCCAGGTTCTGCTCAACCTGAGCGAACGCGAGCGCGAGCGGCTGCGCCAGATCGAGGAGGCGCTGGAGCGGATCGCCGACGGGAGCTTCGGCCGGTGCGAGGACTGCGGGGAGCTGATCCCGGAGGCCCGGCTGGAGGCGGTGCCCTGGGCCACCCTGTGCGTGGAGTGCAAGGCCCTGCGGGAGAAGGAAGGGAACCCGGCGGGGTAGGCCCCGGGGGAGCCGACCCGGGAGGCCAGGCCCCCGGGAGGCGCCCGTGGCCTGCCCGGTCGTCCCGCGCCGTCGGACAACGGACCCGGACCGCGTGCCGGGGTTCGAGGGGCCCCGAGGCCCCGGAAGGGGTGACGAGGTGAAAAACAAACTGGCGGTCGTCGCGATCGTGTTGCTGCTGGTGGCGTTCGGCTACGTGTTCACCCTGAACCCGGGGTCCGTGGAGTTCCAGATCTATCCCGGCACCCGGGTGACCACCAGCGTCGCCCTGGTGATCTTCCTGTTTTTCCTGGCCGGGTTCGGCGCGGCCATGGGCCTGAGCGCGTTTCGCGAAGCCCTGCGGTCGTTCGGGTTTTGGCGCCACCGCAAGGCCGACGAGCGCCAGGCCGAGGCCCGGGCCCTCCTTCTGGCCGGCCGCGCCGAGGCGGCGATGGGCAAGCACCGCCGGGCCCTGCGGCTCCTCCGGCGGGCCCGGCGGAAGGCGGGCGACGAGGCCCTCGTCGCCCTGGAGATGGCCCGGGTGGAGCTGGCCGAGGGCCGAACGGAGAAGGCGGAGCAGGTGCTCAAGGACCTCCTGGCCCGCGATCCCTCCAACGCCGAGGCCCTCGTGCAGCTCCTCGACGTCTACCGGCTCCGGGGGGACTACGAGGGCCAGGTGGCCGTGCTCCGGCGGTGGCTCGAACGCGACCCGAACCACCGCGAGGCGCTCTCCCGGTTGCGCGACCTCTACCGGGAGCGCGGCAACTGGGGCGAGGCGGTGCGGGTCCAGGAGAAGCTGCTGGCCCTGGCCGAGGGCCGGGAGGCCAAGGCGGCCGCCAAACGGGAACTCGTGGAGATGCGGTTCCGCCAGGCCACGGCCGACCCGGCCCGGCCCGACGTGACCCTGCTCCAGGAGCTGATCCGGTCGGAGCGGGAGTTCGCCCCGGCCCACCTGGCCCTGGGGGAGGCGCGCCTGGCCGAGGGCCGGGCGGACGAGGCCCTCCAGACCTGGATCCGGGGGTACCAGGCCACCGGGCAGACCGGGCTTCTCCTGCGGGCGGTGGACGAGGCGAAACGGCGGGGCACGGAGAAGGACCTGGCCAAGACCCTCAAGAAACTGAGCCGCAAGAGCGAGGCCGGCCCCCTCTTCCTGGCCCGGCTCCTGCTGGACCTCGAGGAGAACGAGGAGGCCCTCCAGGTGCTCGACCGCCTGCCCGCCCCGGTGGCGGGCACCCGGGCGGCCCGGCTTCTCAAGGCCGAGGCGCTCCACCGGGCCCGGTCGTTCGATCTGGCGGCGGCCGAGTTCCGGGCCGCCGTGGCCGGCGAGGGCCCCGACGGCCCGGGATTCGCCTACGTCTGCTCGGCCTGCGGCCGCCGCACCGCGATCTGGCAGGTGGGGTGCCCGGGGTGCTCCCGGATCGACACCCTGGAACTCGACCTCGAGGCCGTGCCGCCCCGGAGCGAGAAGGCCCCGGTGGCCCGGGAGGTGGCGGCATGAGGCCGGCGGCGCTGATCATCCTGGACGGCTGGGGCTGCCGTCCCGACCGGGCCCACAACGCCGTGGCCGGGGCCCGCACCCCGAACCTGGACCGGCTGTTCGCCACCGAGGCGTGGACCACCCTCGGCGCCTCGGGCCTCGACGTGGGGCTCCCCGAGGGCCAGATGGGCAACTCGGAGGTGGGGCACCTGAACCTGGGGGCCGGCCGGATCGTGTACCAGGATTACACCCGGATCAATCTCGCCATCCGGGACGGGAGCTTCTTCGAGAACCCGGTCCTCGTGGACGCCTGCCGGGCCGCGAAGGAGGCCGGGGGGGCGGTCCACCTCCTGGGGCTCGTCTCCGACGGCGGGGTCCACAGCCACCAGGAGCACCTCTACGCCCTCGTGGAGCTCGCCAAGCGCCAGGGGCTCGACCGGGTGTACGTCCACGCCTTTCTCGACGGCCGGGACACGCCGCCCCAGAGCGGCCTGGGCTACATCGAGGCTTTGGAGCGGGAGCTCGCCCGGATCGGGGTGGGGGCCATCGCCACGGTGAGCGGCCGATACTACGCCATGGACCGGGACAACCGCTGGGACCGGGTGGAGAAGGCCTGGGCTGCCCTGGTGCGAGGGGAGGGGATTCCCGCCCCCTCGGCGGCCGAGGCCGT
The DNA here is from genome assembly GCA_964624725.1 of uncultured Thermodesulfobacteriota bacterium. GTDB lineage: Bacteria > Desulfobacterota > Deferrisomatia > Deferrisomatales > Deferrisomataceae > Deferrisoma. The sequence goes on along the minus strand of CAZUYO010000152.1, from coordinate 1,553 downwards.
CCGCTCGGCTTACGCCGAGGGCCAGACCGACGAGTTCGTGGTGCCCCGGGTCGTCCACACCCCGGCCGGCCGGCCGGTGGCCCGGGTGGCCGACGGGGACGCCGTCGTGTTCTTCAACTTCCGGGCCGACCGGGCCCGGGAGCTCACCCGGGCGTTCACCCAGCCCGGGTTCGACGCCTTCGACGCCTCGGACCGGCCCCGGCTCAGCCGCTACGTCACCTTCACCCTCTACGACGAGACCTTCGACCTCCCGGTGGCCTTCCCCCCCGAGCGGCTCGAGAAGATCTTCGGCGAGGTGGTGGCCGAGGCGGGCCTCAAGCAACTCCGGATCGCCGAGACCGAGAAGTACGCCCACGTGACCTACTTCTTCAACGGCGGGGAGGAAACGGCATTCCCGGGCGAAGACCGGGTGCTGATCCCGAGCCCCCGGGACGTGGCCACCTACGACCAGAAGCCCGAGATGAGCGCCTTCGAGGTGAAGGACCGCCTGGTCCAGGAGATCCGGCGGCGCGCCTACGGGCTCGTCGTGGTGAACTTCGCGAACCTGGACATGGTGGGCCACACCGGGGTGTACGAGGCCGCCGTGCGGGCCGTGGAGGCGGTGGACCGGTGCGTGGGGGAGGTGGTGGCGGCCCTCCGGGACGAGGGGTACGCGTTCCTCATCACGGGCGACCACGGAAACGCCGAGGAGATGTGGGACGAGCCCCACCGCCAGCCCCACACGGCCCACACCGTGAACCGCGTGCCCTGCCTCTTCTCGGACCCGAACCGGCCGGGCCTGCGGTTGCGCGAGGGGGGGCGACTGGCCGACGTGGCCCCCACCCTGCTCCGGGTGCTCGGGATTCCCAAGCCCGACCCCATGACCGGCGAGGACCTCGTGGCGGGGTGATCCGGGCCCTCGCCCGCGCCGCCTGGGGCGCGGTGCTCGACGTGGTGGTGCCGCCCCTGTGCCCGCGCTGCGCCCGGTCGGCTCCCGGCCCCACGGGCCTCTGCCCCGACTGCTCCGTAAGCCTCGACCTCCTCGCGGAGCCGTGGTGCCCCACGTGCTCCCTGCCCTACCCCGGCGAGACCGCCTCCCATCCCTGCCCCCGCTGCCTCGCCGCGCCGCCCCCGTTCCGCCAGCTCCGGGCCTGGGCCGCCTACCGGGGGGCGGCGGCCGATCTCATCCAGGCCATGAAATACGGGGGGCGGATCGAGGTGCGCTCCACCCTGGCCCGGTGGGCCCGGGAGGCGCTGGAGCGCCACTATCCCGAAGAGCACTACGATGCCGTGGTGCCGGTGCCCCCGGCCCGGCCCGCGTTCCTGCGGCGGGGGTTCGACCTGCCCGGCATCCTGTCGCGGGCGGTGGCGGACCGCAGCGAGGCCCCCTGGCGCCCCCGGGCTCTCCACAAGGACCCGACCGCCCCGGACCTGGTGGGCCGGTCGGCCCCCGATCGGTTCCGCGAAACCGCCCGGGCCTACCGGGCCGCGGAGCGGCTGGACGGGGTCGTCCTCCTGGTGGACGACGTGGCCACCACCACGGCCACGGCCCGGGCGGCCGCGGCGGCCTGCCT
>CAZUYO010000151.1:1917-7118 GCA_964624725.1 uncultured Thermodesulfobacteriota bacterium | reverse complement strand
CGCGGGTCCAGCCGGCCTCCTCCGCCATCCGGTCGAGGCGGGTTACGAGGTCCCGGAGGGCCTGCCCCCACACGGGACGGTAGTCGTAGGCCCACCGGTCGTACTCCTCCCACCGGACCACCCGGGTGACCTCGATCGTCTCGGTCCGCTCCAGGGGCGGCCCGCCCGGGGCGGAGAACCGGATCCCGGCCACGAGCCGCAGGCTCTTTCGGATCTCTTCGGGGATGCTGAGGTCCGCGCCGTCGAGTTCGAGGTCCGCGAGGCGAAGCGAGGCGAGCCGGAGGGGCTCGGCCGGGGGCCCGGCCCCCACCTCGTCGTAGCCGGCCGAGAGGTCTTGCACGGTGACCGTGAGCCGCGCCCCGGCCGGAGGGTTCACCGCCCGCGCCCACTGCTCCAGGGAGGCCCGGAGGTCCGCGCCGACGGGAAGATACTGGTAGGTTTCGATCGGGCCCACCAGCACGGGGTAGGGGTCGGCCACCTCGACCCGGAGTTCGACCCAGTGCGGCAGGGTCGGAGGGCCGGGGCGGGCCGCCGTGCAGGCCCAGAGGGCCGCCGCGCCGAGGGCGACCCCCGCGGCCGTGAGCCAACGCCTTTTTCTCATGGCACGCCTCCTTCCCCCCTCCCTTGGGTCCCGGGGCCGGAGGGTTCCTTACACCTGCCGACGGAAGCCTTGCCGGATCCCCGGCGACGCGTTGGTGAGGCCTAAGCCGGGGGTTCGTCGACCTCCGGGCCACCCGGCAGGATGCAGGCGGTCTGGTCGGCCAGTTCTTCCTCGGCCCCGAGCATCTGGGCCTCGTAGATGTACTCGGTGAGCCGGCGGCCCACCTCGGCCGGGTCCAGGTCGAGGCGGGCCACCCCGGTCTCCCGGGCGGCCCGGGCCACGGCCTCGGCCACCCGGGGGGGCACGGTGAAGTCCATGGCGTCGGGGATGATGCGGTCGGGCCCCTTCTGGGAGGCCGGCACGGCCTGGGCGATGGCGTGGGCCGCCGCGATCTTCATGGCCTCGTTGATCTCCCGGGCCCGGACGTCCAGGGCCCCGCGGAAGATGCCCGGGAACGCCAGGCAGTTGTTCACCTGATTGGGGAAATCGCTCCGGCCGGTGGCGACCACCGCGGCCCCGGCCCCTCGGGCCTCGTCGGGCAGAATCTCGGGCACCGGGTTCGCCAAGGCGAACACCACGGCCCCGGGGTTCATGGACCGGACCATCTCCGGGGTGAACGCCCCGGCCGCCGAGAGCCCGATGGCCACGTCGGCTCCCCGGAGGGCCTCGACGAGGCCGCCCTTGACCCCGTCGGGGTTCGTCCGGCGGGCGATCTCCTCCTTATACGGGTTCATGCCCTTCTTCCGCCCGGCGTAGAGGGCCCCGGTCCGGTCGCACACGATCACGTTCCGGGCCCCGGCGTCCAGGAGAAGGCGCGTCACCGCAAGGGCGGCCGCTCCGGCGCCGTTCACCACGATTTTCACCCCGTCGAGGGGCTTGCCCACGATCTCCAGGGCGTTGAGAAGCCCGGCCAGCACCACCACCGCGGTGCCGTGCTGGTCGTCGTGGAACACCGGGATGTCGAGCCGTTCCCGAAGCCTCGCCTCCACCTCGAAACACCGGGGGGCCGAGATGTCCTCCAGGTTCACGCCCCCGAAGGCGGGGGCCAGGGCCTCCACGGCCCGCACGATCTCGTCCACCTCTTGGGTCGCGAGGCACAGGGGGAAGGCCTCCACCCCGCCGAAGGTCTTGAACAGGATCGCCTTCCCCTCCATCACGGGCAGCGCGGCCCAGGGCCCGATGTTCCCAAACCCCAGCACGGCCGAGCCGTCGGACACCACGGCCACCAGGTTCGCCTTGGCCGTGTAGTCGTAGACCCGCTCCAGGTCGGCCATGATCTCCCGGGCCGGCTCCACGGCGGCCTTGGGGGAGTAGAGATCCACGAAGATGTGCTCGTCGCGGATCGGGATCTTCGGGGTCACCTCGACGCACCCGTGGTACTTGCGGTGGAGGGCCAGGGCCTCCTCCTCGACCCCGGCCCCCCGCGGCACCCGGGCGTGGGGACCCATCTCGTACCAGGCCCGGTCGCCTTCGTAGAGGAAGGTGCGCAGCCGCTCGGCCACGGCCCCGGGCGGGGGAGCCGTTTTGGCGAGGCCCGAGTCCGCGGCGGCCCGGGCCACCGCCTCGGCGATGGCGGGTCCCACCAGGAGATCCAGGGGATCGGGCAGGATGTGGTGGGCGGAGAGCTTGCGCTCGGGCACGAGGCTCGCCACCGCGTCCACGGCGGCGTTGAGCATGGCCGTGTTGATGTCGGCGCACCGTACGTCCAGACAGCCCCGCAGGAAGCCCGGGGTTACCGTGGACGACCGGATCTGCACCGGAAACACGCTGGTGCCCGAGGCGTACACGGCCGCGCCGCCGGCCTCGGCCTCGTCGGGGCCGATCTCGGGCTCGGGCAGGGCCAGGGCGAACACGATGGGCCGCTCGCCCATGGACCGGACCATGTCGGGCGTGAGCACCCCGCCCGAGGAAAGGCCGATGAACACGTCGGCCCCCCGGATCACCTCCTCCAGCGGGCCCCGGAGCCCCTCGGGATTGGTGCGCCGGGCCAGGAGCATCTTGGCCCAGTTCATGTGCTCGAGCCGGCTCGGGTAGAGGGCGCCCCGGGTGTCGCACAAGACGATGTTCCGGGCCCCCAGGCGAAGGAGCCGGCGGGTCGTTCCGGCCCCCGAGGCCCCGGCCCCGGCGATCACGATCTTCACGTCCTCCAGGCGCTTGCCCACCACCTTCAGGGCGTTTCGGAGGGCCGCGGCCACCACGATCCCGGTGGCGTGCTGGTCCGAGTCGAACACCGGGATCGGCAGAGCCCGCCGCAGCCGGTACTCCACCGCAAAACAGTCCGGGGCCCGGATGTCGTCGAGCACCACCCCGCCGAAGGTGGGGGTGAGGAGCCGGACGATCTCGGTGAGGTCGTCGGGGTTGGCGGCCCGCACCGCGAAGGGGAAGGCGTCGATGTTCGCGAAGGTTTTGAACGACACGGCCCGGGCCTCCAGCATGGGGAGCGCGGCCTCGGGGGGCACCCGGCCGATGCCGTAGAGGGCCGAGGCGTCGGTGACCACGGCCACGCTGTCGCCCCGACAGGTAAGCTCGAACGACGCGTCCTCGTCGTCGGCCACCGTGAGGCAGCACGCCCCGACGCCCGGGGTGTAGAGGCGCGAGAGCACCGAGGTGTCGCGGATCGGCACCTTGGACTGGATGCCGATGAGGCCGTGGTACTTCTGGCGGTAGTAGAGGCTCGGCGGCCGGTCGTAGAAGCGTTCGGGCATGGAGGGTCTCCGATCAGGGTGTACGGGACGTCGGGTTGAGGCATCGGCCGGTCGGCGCTAGCATGCCGGAAGCCTCGAGGGCCGAGAGAGCCCGGCGGGCCTCGGCCACCCGGCGGCCGATCTCCTCCACGTCGCCGCGCGAAAGCCGGGCTCCGGGGCCCAGTTCGTGCAGCAGCCGGCCGTTGGGGAGCCGGTTCGGGTGGAGAAGGAGGTCCGACAGGGCCTGGAACGCCCGGCGGGCCTCCCGGGTCTCGAGGGCCCCGAGGAGCCGGCGACAGTTGTAGCTGTAGCAAAACACATACCGCCCGGCGCGGATCTCGCAACCCCGGGGGCCCAGGCCGAAGGGGTGCCGGGTCTGCCGCCAGTCGGGGGGCGGGGCGAGCGGGGCCCCCACCCGGTTGACCCACCGGTACCAGGGGTTCTCGAAGGTTCTGCGGCAGTAGCACGACCGGCAGCACGGCGAGGGGCAGCCGGGGCACACCCGGGCCGTGAGCCGGTCGATCCGGTCGCGCACGGCCGCCTCCAGGGTCGCGTAGGCCCGGGCGGCGGCGAGCGCGGGAAAGGAGGGTTCCAACGATGAGCCGATCATCGATGCGCGTTGGGGGAGCTCTGGGGTTCGGCGCCGCGCTCATGCTCCTCCTCGCCGGCTGCGCCGTCAACCCGGTGACCGGGCGCCAGGAGTTCGTGCTCATGGGCGAGGAGCAGGAGCTGCGCATGGGCGAGGAGGCCTATCCGGTCTACACCCAGATCTCCGAGGGGGAGTTTCCCGATCCGGCCCTCCAGGCCTACGTGGCCCAGGTCGGCCGAAGGCTCGCGGCCCTGAGCCACCGGCCGGGGCTTCCCTACGAGTTCAACGTGGTGAACGCCTCCGAGATCAACGCCTACGCCCTGCCCGGGGGGAAGATCTCGATCACCCGGGGGCTTTTGACGCGCATGGAGAACGAGGCGCAGCTCGCGGCCGTGCTGGGCCACGAGATCGGGCACGTGGCGGCCCGCCACCAGGCCGCGGGCTACACCCGGCAGGTGCTCGCGGGCGTCTTGACCACCGTCGGGCTCGTGGCCCTGGAAACCGCCCGGGTCCAGGGGGGCGAGCTCCTCGCGCAGGGGGGGCTTTTGGCCACGAACCTGGTGCTCATGAAGTACAGCCGCGACCAGGAGCGCCAGTCCGACGAGCTCGGCATGGAGTACATGACGGCGGCCGGCTACAACCCCGAGGGCATGGTCCAGGTGATGGAGATCCTGAAGGCGAGCCACGACCGGGAGCCTTCGGCCGTGGAGTCGCTCTTCCTGAGCCATCCCCTGACCTCGGAGCGCCTGGCCCGGGCCCGGGAGATGGCCGAGCTGCAGCCGGCGCGACTCAAGACCCCGGAGCGGCTCCGGGCCGAGCCGTTCCGGAAGGCCACGGCGGGTCTTCGGAAGGTCGCTCCGGCCTACGCCAAAATGGACGAGGGCCGAAAGGCCCTGGCCAAGGGAAAGGTGGACGAGGCCCTCCGTCTGCTGCGGGAGGCCACCGAGCTGGCGCCGGGGCACGCCCTGATCTGGGCGTTCCGGGCCGCCGCCGAGGCCAAGGCCGAGAAACTCGACGAGGCCCTCCGGTCGGCCGAACGGGCGGCCACCCTGGCCCCGAAGCTCTTCCGGGCGCGGTTCACGGCCGGCGTGCTGGCCTTCGAGGCGGGCCGGCACGGCCGGAGCCTGGAGCACCTGGCCGCCGCCGAAAAGCTCGTGCCGGGGCAGCCCACGGTGGCGTTCTTCCGGGGCCGGAACCACGAGGCCCAGGGAAACCGGGAGGCCGCGGCCAAGGAGTACGCCGCCGTGCTCCAGAAGGTCCGCAAGGGGCCGATGGCCGAGTACTGCTTCCGGCGGCTCTCGGAGTGGGGCTACATCCGGACGAGGGG
>CAZUYO010000151.1:0-1817 GCA_964624725.1 uncultured Thermodesulfobacteriota bacterium | reverse complement strand
AACACCTCGACGGCCGGGCCGGTCATGAACACCTGGCCCGAGGCGCGGTCCCAGCGGATTGCGAGTTCCCCGCCGTCCATGGCCACCGTGACCTCCGGGCCGGTCCGCCCGGTCCAGTGGGCCGCCACGGCCGCGGCCGAGGCCCCCGTGCCGCAGGCCAGGGTCACCCCGGCCCCGCGCTCCCAGACCCGCATCCGGATCCGGTCGGGCCCGAGCACCTCGACAAACTCCACGTTGGTGCGCCGGGGGAACCAGGGGTGGCGTTCGATCCGGGGGCCCATCTCCTCCACCGGATAGGTTTCCGCGTCGTCCACGAACACCACGGCGTGGGGGTTTCCCATGGACACACAGGTCACCTTGACGTCGGGCCCGTCCATGGGCAGCGGCGCCTCCCGCACCGGCGCCTCGGCCTCCACGGGGATCCGGGCGGGCTCGAACGCGGGCTCCCCCATGTCCACCTCGACGAGCTCCCCCACGAACCGGGGCACCACCACCCCCGCCAGGGTTTCGACCCGAAGGCGTTCGCCGCGCCAGCCCAGGCGGTCGCGGGCGTAGCGGGCGAAGCACCGGATGCCGTTGCCGCACATCTCGGCCCGGGAGCCGTCGGCGTTGTAGATGTCCATCCGCAGATCGGCCCGGTCCGAGCGCCGCACCAGGAGCACCTGGTCGCAGCCCACCCCGAACCGGCGGTGGGCCAGGGCCGGGGCCAGGCGCGACCAGTCCCCCCAGTCGGTGTCGCGGCAGTCCACCACCACGAAATCGTTTCCGAGCCCGTGCATTTTGACGAAGGGGATCTCCACCGGATTCCTCCTCGGGGCAACGCCGGTTCAGGGAGCCGCGGCGCCTTCGGGGCGGGCGGCGGAGAACGGCCGGCCCACGGCCTGGCAGAACCGCTCCACGAGCCGGTAGGTGATGCCCCAAAGCACCGGCCGGCCCGGCCCGAGGAGCCGGATGGCCGGATGGGCCCAATCGGTTCCCCCGAACCGGAAGGTGGCCACGACGTGGCGCTGCGGATCGAGCAGATCGGCCAAGGGCACCCAGAACGCCGCGGCCACCTCGTGGTTCGGGCGCAGCACCGGGTCCCCCCCGATGCCGTACACGAAGCACGACACGACCACCGGAAGCCGCTCGGCGTGGTGGGAGCCCAGGGCGCCTAGGTAGCGCGCCCGGGCGAGGTCGAGCCCCACCTCCTCCAGGGCTTCCCGCTCGGCCGCGGCCCTCGGGTCGGCGTCGCCGGGGTCGATCCGCCCGCCCGGGAACGCCAGGTGCCCGGACCAGGGGTCCCCGTCGCACCGGGCCCGTTCGATGAAGAGCACCTCGAGCCCCTCCGGGCGCTCCCGCAGGCACAGGGCCACCGCGGCCCGCACCGGGGCGACCGCCTCCCCGGAGGGGGGCCGGTAGCGGGCCAGGTGCTCGGCCACCTCGTCCAGCGTGGTCACGTTTCCTCCTCGGCACACGAGCTTGCCGGGCGTCGGCACCGGGTGCTATCGTCGCGCCAGGGTTGGGAAAGCGCTCTTCGGCCCGGCCGGGGATGGAGAAGCATGGACGAACCGATCCGCGACGAGGAAGAGGCCCGGCGGCTTGCCCGGACGATTGTAAGCGACCTGGCCGCCTACCACAAAGCCGAAGTGGAACGGGGGATCGTGGAGGACCGGCTCTTCGAGATCCTGGCGCCGGCCATCGCGGAAGGCCGGCGTCACTACGAGGAGCGGGTGTCCGAGGACCTCTGGCCCCGGGGGTACTACGAAAAGGCCCTCGTCGATTTCCTGCTCCGGCCGTTCGGGAAGATCAAGAGCCGCATCTGGTGACCGGGGGGC
>CAZUYO010000150.1:0-7154 GCA_964624725.1 uncultured Thermodesulfobacteriota bacterium | reverse complement strand
TCCTACCCCAGGTACTCCCGGATCAGGATCTCGGCGATCTGCACGGCGTTGAGGGCCGCGCCCTTCCGGATGTTGTCGGCCACCACCCAGAGGTTCAGCCCGTTCTCGATGCTCTCGTCCTCCCGGATCCGGCCCACAAACACCGGGTCCTTGCCGGCCGCGTCGATGGCCAAGGGGTAGCGGTTGGCCTTGGGGTCGTCCACCACCACCACGCCGGGCGCCGCTTCCAGGAGCGCCCGGGCCTCGTCGGCCGTGATCTTCTGCTCGAACTCCACGTTCACGGCCTCGGAGTGGCCGTAGAACACCGGCACCCGCACCGTGGTGGCCGTGACCCGCACCGTGTCGTCCTCGAAGATCTTCTTGGTCTCGTTGACCATCTTCATCTCTTCCTTGGTGTAGTCGTTCTCCAGGAAGACGTCGATGTGGGGCAGGCAGTTGAACGCGATCTGGTGCGGGTAGACCTCCCGGGTGGGCTCCCGGAAGTTCAGCAGTTCCCGGCTCTGGCGCTCGAGCTCCTCGATGGCCCGCTTGCCCGTGCCCGAAACCGCCTGGTAGGTGCTCACGACGATCCGCCGGATGCGGGCCCGGTCGTGGAGGGGCTTGAGGGCCACCACCATCTGGATGGTGGAGCAGTTGGGGTTCGCGATGATGCCCCGCTTCGTGTACCCGGCGATGGCGTGGGGGTTCACCTCGGGCACCACCAGGGGCACGTCGGGGTCCATGCGGAAGTGGCTCGTGTTGTCCACCACCACGGCGCCCGCCGCGGCCGCCGCCGGGGCGAACCGGGCGCTCACCGAGCCCCCGGCGGAAAAGAGCGCGATGTCGATGCCCTCGAAGCTCCCCTCCGTGAGCTCGGCCACCCGCACGGCCTCGCCCCGGAACCGCACCTCGGTCCCGGCGCTCCGGGCCGAGGCCAGCGGCCGCAGTTCGGCCACCGGGAACTCCCGCTCCTCGAGCACCCGGATCATCTCGGTTCCCACGGCGCCCGTGGCCCCAACCACCGCAACGTTGTACGTACGCTTCATCCTCATTCCTCTCCCGTTCCGCTGCGCTTCGGTCCCCTGAGATCCTCCGCCCCTCCCAGCTCCACAAGGAGCCTCTTATACGCCGGCCGGGGGGCCCGGATCCAGGCCTCCCGGGCCTCGCGCCGGGCCTCGGTCACCCGCCCCACGGCCGCGAGCGCCACGGCCAGGTTGTACCGGGCCCACGGCGCCTCGGGGGCGAGGCGCACGCACTCCTCCCAGGTTTCCACGGCCTCCCGCCAGCGGCCCTGGCTCGCGTGGAGGATGCCCAGCTCGTTGGCGTGCACCAGCGCCCGGCTCACCCCCAGCCCCACCACCTCGAACGCCACCTCCCGCCGCTCGTGGTCGGGCACCAACGCCCCCAGCACCCGCCGGTTGAGCTGCCCGAACAGCCGCTGCAGCAGCCGCCCCTGGGCGGCCCGGATCAGGTCGGCCGGCACGTCGCCCCGGTAGCAGAACGACGGCACCTCGGTGGTGAGGGCCCGGGGCAGGGTGGCCACCACCTCGCCGCGCTTCAGGTCCCACACCCGGTACTCGGCCCCCACGGTCCCGAGATCGGTCCGGCAGAACAGCGGCACCGGGCGGTACTCCACCCGCTCCCGGTAGGCGATCTTCCCCTCCTCGGTCTGCTCGAACCCGAACTCCCCCGTGGGGGTCGGGGTCCAGGTGAACTTCTCCTCCTCGAACCCCTTCACCCGGAACTCGACCACCCGGCCCCCCACCACGGCATCGACCCCGGTGCGGGCGTGGACCCATCGCAGGGCGTTGGGCGACTCGTCCCAGCGCACGGCGAGCCCGGCGCGCATGAGCCGCTCTTCCATCTCGTCGGGGCCCACCACGTGGAACGCGCCGGTCCGGGCCAACTGCCGGGCCAGATCCCGGGCCAGCGCCTTGCCCTCGGGCCCTTCAAACGGGATCACCCCGAGGATCTCGGCCCGGCGGTCGTAGAGGTTCACCTCGGGCGGGCGCACCACCCGGGCCGTGATCCGGCGAAGCGGCGGGTCCCCGGCCTGCCGGACGGGGCCGGCCGCGGCGCACCCCGCGGCCAACCAGAGCGCGGCGAGCCACCATCCGGGGCCGCGCGCCCTGCCGCGCCGGAAGAAGATCCCGATCCGCTCAGCCTTCCTCACCCAGGATCCGCCCCACCACCAGATCGCCCACCTCCGAGGTGGAATACCCCATCTTCCCGGCCGACAGGCTCTCGAGCTTGGTGGCCGTGACCCACTGCACCGCGTCCTCGATGACCCGGGCCGCCTCGGTCTCCCCCAGGGTGTCGAGCATCATGGCGGCGGCGCAGATGGCGGCCAGGGGGTTGATCACGTTCTTCCCGGTGTATTTCGGGGCCGACCCGCCGATCGGCTCGAACATGCTCACCCCCTCGGGGTTGATGTTGCCGCCCGCGGCGATGCCCATGCCCCCCTGGACCATGGCGCCCAGGTCCGTGATGATGTCGCCGAACATGTTGTCGGTGACGATCACGTCGAACCACTCGGGGTTCTTGACCATCCACATGCAGGCCGCGTCCACGTGGGCGTAGTCGCGCTCGATGTCGGGGTACTCGGCCCCCACCTCGTTGAACGCCCGCTCCCACAGGTCGAAGGCGTAGGTGAGCACGTTGGTCTTGCCGACCAGGGTCACCTTTTTCCGTTTGTTGCGGCGCCGGCAGTACTCGAAGGCGAACCGGATGCACCGCTCCACCCCCTTTCGGGTGTTGATCGACTCCTGGATGGCCACCTCGTCCGGGGTGCCCTTGCGCAGGACCCCGCCGGCGCCCACATAGAGCCCCTCGGTGTTCTCCCGCACCACCACGAAGTCGATGTCCTCGGGTCCTTTGTCTTTGATGGGGGTGTACACGCCCGGGTAGAGCTTCACGGGCCGGAGGTTCACATATTGGTCCAACGAAAAACGAAGCTTCAGAAGAATTCCCTGTTCCAGGATGCCCGGTTTCACGTCGGGGTGCCCGATGGCGCCCAACAGGATCGCGTCGGCGCCCCGGAGCTCCTCGATCGCGCCGTCGGGGAGGGTCTCGCCGGTCTTGAGGTAATGGTCGCCGCCGAAGGGATACGTGGTCGTCGTGTACCGGAACCCGAACCGCTTCGACGCCGCCTCGAGCGCCCGGAGGGCCTGCTCCACCACCTCGGGTCCGGTGCCGTCGCCGGGGATCACCGCGATGCGATAGTCGTTCGCCGCCATGTTGCCTCCATCGTTTCGATCGTCAGGGGGTCTGGAAGGGCGGTAGAAATACACGCCACCCGAGAGGGGAGTCAAACGTAAATCTTCTTTGAAATGGCCAAACTTGGGCGCCCCGCCGTACTGCTCCGGCGGCGAAACCGGCGCGCCGTGCTCCCCGGTTCCCCCGGTGGCGTCACGCTCCCTTTTGGACCGGCGGGGGAATGCGCCGGAACGGCACCGGACCGGTTTCAGTAGTAATCCCCTTGCGTCTGTTTTTCGCACAGCCAAAAACGTGGCTTCTTCTCTTTACATCCGAACGTTCGGTTGGCTAAAATGCCGTTCGTCCGATTTCCCGCGGGGGGTCACCGCGGAGAAGAGGCCGTGTCCGTTGCCCATCGCATCCTGTACGTGGAAGACAACCCGGCGAACTACCGGCTGGTGGAGCGCATGCTCCGCGATCAGGGATACGAGGTGCTCCACGCCCGCGACGGGTTCGAAGGGGTGCGAAAGGCGATCGAGGAACGGGACCGGCTGGACCTCATCCTCCTCGACATCAACCTGCCCGGGATGGACGGGTACGAGACGGCCACCAAACTCAAGGCGATCCCCGGGCTCGACCGGATCCCGGTGGTGGCCGTGACCGTGAACTCGATGGCCCACGACCGCAAGCGGTCGCTCGCCGCCGGCTGTGACGGCTACATCCCCAAACCCATCGCCCCCGACACGTTCCCCTCCCAGATCCGCTCCTATCTGCGGGGCAAGCGCGACCGGATCCAGCCGGCCGATGAACGGGTGTACCTGCGGGAACACGCCCGCCGCCTGGTGGAGCGCCTGGAGTCGAGCCTGACGGAACTCCAGGTGACCCACGAGCGCATGCGCCACGGCGACAAGCTCGCCACCATCGGCGAGATGGCCGCCGGGTTCGCCCACGAGATCAACAACCCCCTGGCGTCCATCGCGGCGGCCGCCGAGATCCTGCTGCAGAAGACGGGCGAGGCCGACCCCGCCCGGCGCCACCTCGAGGTGATCGCCCGCAACGTCTCGCGGCTCCAGCGGCTCGCCTCGAGCCTGACCTCGTTCGCCCGGCCCTCGGAGGCGGAGCAGGCGATCCTGCCCGTGGGCCAGGCCGTGGAGGACGCGGTGGTCGTCACCCAGTACGAGATCCGGAAGGCCGGAATCGACCTCCAGGTCGAGGTGGAGCCCGGGCTTCCGGCCCTGTGGGCGAGCCCCGACCACATCCAGCACGCGCTGGTGAACCTGATCCGGAACGCGGCCCAGGCGGTGGTGGAAAAGCGGCAGGCCCAACCGGAAGCCGAGGCCCAGGTGCTCGTGAAGGCCGCGATGGAGAACGAGCACGTGGTGCTCTCGGTCACCGACACCGGCACGGGCATCGCGCCGGAGTACAAGGACCGGCTGTTCACGCCGTTCTTCACCACCAAGCCCAAGGGCCGGGGCACCGGGCTCGGGCTCTACATCGTCAAACAGATCGTGGACGACCTCGGGGGCCGGATCGAGGTGCGGACCCTTCCGGGCCACGGGACCACGTTCCGGCTCCACCTCCCCCCGGCCCGCCAGGCGGGCGGCCGGGCCGCCCAGGAGACCCCTTGATCGGCGCGCCCCGCCCCGCCCGGGATCTCCCCACGGCCCTTCCCACCCTGCCGGCGGTGGCGGCGCGCATCGTCGCCCTTTTCGCCTCTCCCGAGTTCGAGATCGCGGAGGTGGTGCGCACGTTGGAGCACGACCCGCCCGTGTCGGCCCGGGTGCTGCGGCTTGCCAACTCGGCCTACTACGGGTTTGCGGGCCGGGTCGACCGGCTCGACCGGGCCGTGGTGCTCCTGGGGGCCACCACGGTGCAGGCCCTGGCCCTCGCGACGGCCGTGATCGACCTGTGGAGGGACGCCCCGCCCGCGTCCGTGCGGGCCCTCTGGGCCCACAGCTATCTCGCGGCCGAGGGCTGCCGGTTCCTGGGGCGGCGGCTCCCCGACGCGGGGTGGGCGGCCGACGCCCTGTTCATGGCCGGGCTCGTCCACGACCTCGGAAAGTTCTGGTTCCTCTCCGAGGCCCCCGAGGCCTACGCCGACGACCTCGCCGAGCACGCCGGGCCGGACCTGCGGGCCGTGGAGGAGGAGCGGTTCGGCGAGGATCACGCGGCAGCCGGCCGGGCCCTCCTCGAGGCGTGGCGCTTTCCCCCCGGCATCGCGGCCCTGGCCGGGTTCCACCACGGTCCCGCGCTCCGGGCCGATCTCCGGCCGGCCCAGGGGGTGCTGGCCGCCGCGAACCGGGCGGCCGGGGGCTCCCCCGAACCCGCCGACCTGCCCCCCGCCCTCCAGGACGACCTGGCCCGGCACCTCGAGGCCCGGCGCGGCGCGGCCGAAGCCTTCGTGGAGGCCCTCGTTTGAGCCCACCGGGAGAGTCCCCCATGCCCGAACCCGTCCCCCCTGCCGCCCACAAGCAGGAGCTGTTCGCCCAGGCGCTTCGCTCCGCCACCCGGGAGCTCGAGGCCCGCACCGAGGAACTCGGGGTGCTCCGGGAACTCGGGGCCCTGTTCGAGCGCTCGGCCGACCTGGAGCGCCTGATCTCCTACGCCCTGGCCGAGGTGTTCCGGCGGTCCCGGGCCCAGAACGCCTCGGTGCTCCTCGCCCGGGACCAGGGGGAGGAACTCGTGCTCGCCGTGGCGGGGTCCCGGGGCGACCGGGCGCCCGCCTACTACGGCCCCGAGGGCCATCCCCGGCACATGTTCGCGCTCGGGGAGGGCGTGGCCGGGTGGTGCGCCGCGGCCGGCGAACCGGCGCTCCTGGAGCGGGCCGCCGAGGACCCCCGGTTCGTGCCGATCCCGGGGGGCGTCCCCGTGGGATCCCTCGCGGCGTTTCCCCTGGTGGCCCAGGGCCGGTGCGTGGGGGTGCTCAACCTGAGCCATCCGGAACCCGGCGGCCTCGACCTCCACAACGCCCGGTTCTGGACCATCCTGGCGAGCCACCTGGCCGTGGCCGTCTCCCACGCCCTCCTGTTCGAGGAGGTCCGCCGGGCCAACCGCCGGCTCGAGGCCCAGGTGCGCGAACGCACCCGGCGGCTCGAGAAGGCCAACCGGGAGCTCGCCCAGGCCCGGGCCGAGCTCGAGGCCCAGAACCGGTCGCTCCAGGACCGGGTGGCCGCCCGGACCCGGGAGCTCGAGGCCGCCATGGAGGAGCTCCAGGTCCAGAACCTGAGGCTGGAGGAAGCCAACCGGGTCAAGGACGAGTTCCTGAACAACATCAACCACGAGCTCAAGACCCCGCTCAACGCCGTCATCGGCTACGCCGGGCTCCTCCTCCAGGAGCTCGGGCCCGGGCTCGACCCCGAGCACCGCACCGACCTCGAGCTCATCGCGGCCAACGGCAAGCACCTCCAGGCGATCCTCGAGAACATCTTCTGCCTGATGGACATCGAGGCCGGCACCCTGGAGCCCGAGCGGGAGGCCCTGGACCTGAACGAGCTCATCTCGGCGGCGGTGCGCTCGGTGCGGCCCCGGGCCGCCGAGAAGGGCCTCGAGCTCGCCTTCGAGCCCATGGACGTCCCCCCGGTGCCGGCCGACGAGACCCTGGTTCTACGGGTGCTCTACAACCTCCTCGACAACGCGGTGAAGTTCAGCGACCGGGGCACGATCCGGGTGCGGACCCGCACGGCCCGAATCGATCCGCAAAACCCGTCCGCCCCCGAACCCCCGGCCGCGGGCGGCGTGACGGCGGCCGTGGTCGAGGTGGAGGACCAGGGCCGGGGCATCCGGCCCGAGGACGTGGACCGGGTGTTCCAGAAGTTCCACCAGGCCGAGCCCCCCACCAAGAAGACCGAGGCCGGCTCGGGCCTGGGGCTCACCATCGCGAAAAACCTCGTCGAACTCCACGGCGGCCGCATCTGGGTCCGGAGCGAGCCCGGGGTGGGGAGCACGTTCTCGTTCTACCTGCCGCTGGAGGCGAACTAGTG
>CAZUYO010000149.1:0-7178 GCA_964624725.1 uncultured Thermodesulfobacteriota bacterium | reverse complement strand
GCGGGTGGGGGACTGGTTCCGGCCGGGCGCGAGTGCGGCACCCGATCGCCGCGCCGTTCCATGCCGTTGTCGGCTCGGCAGCTCGGGGCGGCGGTGGCGGACGTTCCGGATCTTTCAAAGCGATCCGGGCGTGGTGATGGCGCGGCGAAGTAAGGGGCCGCACCCGGCTCTCCACCAGCCCCCCACCCGCGGGTTTCCGTTGCAACGCCGGGGATCTGACAATACGTTCGTTGGTCTTAGTAACCGGTTCCCGGTGGGTTCCGAGGTGGCCCGGGGCCTACGCGCCCGGTGAGCCCGGCCCCGCCGCCGGGGGCCCCCCGGCGCTCTCCCGGGCGAGCGCTCGGGCGATCGCATCGGCCGCCTCCCGCACCCTATGGCCCGCCGCGTGCCACCCGGCCTCGGTGAGCCCGGCGCCGAACCCCACGGCCCACACCAGGGCCACCGGGTCGCCCCCCACCCGCACCGCGGCCGCCACGGCCCGCACGCCTTCCAGATACTCCCCCTTGTCCTCGGCGTACCCGCGCTCCCGGGCCTGCTCCACCTCGGCCCAGAACGCCTCCGGATCGACCTTCGACCGGTCCGTGAACCGGGGAAGCCGTCGCCGTCCCAGCAGGGCCCGGCCCCGCTCCGGCGGGAGCGCCGCGAGAAACGCCTTCGCGGTGGCCGGGGCGAAAAACGGCACCGCCTCGCCCGGGCGGGCCTGCACCTGCATGCCCTGTCCCCCCGGCACGCAGTCCTCGATCCGGACCCGGTCGCCGGCCGGCACCCCCACGAGGGCCGTCACCCCGAGGTCGGCCGCGATCCGCTCCAGGAACGGACGGGCCACCTCGGCCACGTTCCAGAGCCCGTACGCCCGCCGGACCAGCCGCAGGAGCCCCGGCCCCAACCCGTACAGCCGGTCCCTGCGCTCCACCCACCGCCGTTCCTCCAGGGCGTTGAGGATGCCCAGCACCGTGCTCTTCCCCACCCCCGTGAGCCGCGCCAGATCGCTGAGCCGCTGGGGCCGGCCCTGGGAGAGGATCTCCAGCACGTCCATCGCGCGCACCACCGCCGGCGGCCGGTACCCGGACGCTTCGCCCATGTCGTCCTCCTTTCGGGCCATACGTTCACTGTAGTGAACTCTTTCTAGCACGGGGGGTCTTCGCTTGCAACGGATTTCCCGCCACAATGTCCCTTGACAGGGGCGGAAGGGGGTGGCACTCTGTCTCGCGTTCGTTCTGTTCCATGAACATGGAGAGCGCCATGGCACTGAACCGGAAGATCGCCTACGTGGACCTCACGGCCGGCACCGTGGAGACCCGCGACATCCCCCTGGAGCTGCGCCGGACCTTCCTGGGGGGGCGGGGAATGGACGCGTACCTCCTCTACAACCACGTGGAGCCCGGCACCGACCCCCTCGGGCCGGGCAACGTGCTCGTGTTCAGCGCGGGGCTTCTGAGCGGCACCCCGGCCCCCGCGGGTTCCCGGGCCCAGATCAGCGCCAAATCCCCCCTCACCGGGATCCTCGGCAGCTCCAACATGGGCGGGTTCTTCTCCCCCGAGCTGCGCTACGCCGGGTTCGACCACATCGTGGTCAAGGGGCGGGCCGCCTCCCCCGTGTACCTCTGGGTGCACAACGGGTCGGTGGAGATCCGGAGCGCCGAGCACCTCTGGGGCCTGAACACGGTGGACACCCAGACCCGGATCCGGGAGGAGCTGGCCGACCCCGACGTGAAGATCGCCTGCATCGGCCCGGCCGGCGAAAACCGGGTCCGGTACGCCTGCGTGATCACCGGGATCAAGAACGCGGCGGGCCGCACCGGCATGGGGGCCGTGATGGGGTCGAAGAACCTGAAGGCCGTGGCGGTCCGGGGCACCCTGCCGATCCGGCTCGCCGACGCCGACGGCGCGCTCGCCTACCTCAAGGAGCTCGTGGACTACATCCACTCGGCCAAGTACACCGAGATCATCGGCAAGTACGGCACGCTCTTCATCTTCGACGTCACCAACTCCACCGGGCTCATCCGCACCCGGAACTTCCAGTCGAACCAGATGCCCTTTTCCGAGGACATCGAGGCCGAGGCCATGGAGCCCTACACCGTGGGCATGGCCGCCTGCTACGGGTGCACGGTGCACTGCCGCCACAAGTACGTGCTGCCCCAGGGCCGGTTCCAGGGCCAGTACGGCGAGGGACCCGAGTACACGAGCCAGGGGGCCTTCGGCACCGAGGTGGGCGCGAACCGCATGCTGGGGATCCTGGAGGGCAACCAGCTCGTGAACCGCTACGGGCTCGACACCCTCGAGGTCGGGAGCATGATCGGCTGGGCCATGGAGCTCCACGAAAAGGGGCTCCTGCCGAAGGACCTGGTGGGGGACCTCGATCTGCGCTGGGGCAACATCGAGGCCGTGCTCCAGCTGGTGGACGACATCGCCCACCGCCGGGGCCTCGGGGACGTGCTGGCCGAGGGGCCCCTGGGGGCCATCGAGCGGCTCGGCCCCGAGACCGCCTACTACAACATCCACGTGAAGGGCATGAGCAACCTCCAGTCGGACGAGCGGCCCACCCCGTCGCTCGCGCTCAACATCGCCACCTCCACCCGGGGGGCCGACCACCTGCGCAGCCGGCCGGCCATCGACCTCTACCACCTGCCCGAGAAGCTTCTCGAGAAGATCTACGGCCGGCCGGGGCTCACCTCGGACTACCGGGACTACGAGGGCAAACCCTGGATGGTGGTGTGGCAGGAGCGGCTCTACGCCCTGGTGGACTCCCTGGGGGTGTGCAAATTCCAGTCGGTGTTCCTGTCGCCCAACATGCCCAAGGCCGAGGAGTACGCCCGGGCCCTGCGGCTCGTGACCGGCCTGGAGTTCACCCCCGAGGAGCTGATGGAGATCGGGGAGCGGGTGACGACCCTGGAGCGGCTGTTCGACATCCGCGAGGGCGGGATCGGCCGGGCCGACGACCGGCTGCCCGAGCGGTACTACGCCGAGCCCACCCCGGCGGGCCTCCCCGCCGTGCGGGGCAAGGCCATCGACCGGGAGAAATTCGAGCGAATGCTCGACGAGTACTACGACATCCACGGCTGGGACCGGGACGGCCGCCCCACCCCCGAGGCCCTCGAGCGGCTGGGCCTGGCCGCCGAACCCACCCGGCTCGTGTGAAGGCCAAGGAGACGACCGCCATGAAGATCCTCACGGTAGACGAACGCCGGTGCACCGGCTGCCGGATGTGCGAACTCGTGTGCTCCGTGCGCCACGAGAAGGCGGCCGATCCCGCCCGGGCCCGGATCCAGGTGGTGAAATGGGAGGAGCGGGGCGTCTATCTCCCCATGGTGTGCCACCAGTGCGAGGACGCCCCCTGCGCCGCCGTGTGCCCCGTGAACGCCATCGGCCGCGACGAGGAGCTCGGCCGGGTGAAGACCGACCACGACCTGTGCATCGGCTGCCGGGCCTGCGTGTCGGCCTGCCCCTTCGGCGCCCTGGGGTTCCACGAGGAGCGGGGCAGGACCCTGCGGTGCGACCTGTGCCACGGCGACCCCACCTGCGTGAAGTTCTGCGAAACCCGGGCGCTTCGCTACGAGGAGCCCGACCGGGTCGTGGCCGAGCGGCGGCGGGAGGCCGCGGCGCGGCTGCGCCAGATCCACCCCCTGCAAGGGGACCACCCATGGCCGTGACCGTGGCCTTCCACGGGTTCCCCGAGGTCCGGCGGGCCGCGGGCACCACGGCGTTCCGCCTCGAGCCGGACCCCCCGACCCTGGGGGCCCTGCTCGAGGCCCTCAGGGAGCGCGGCGTGCCCGTGGGCGAGCGGCTCCTCTCGCCCGAGGGCCACATCCAGGACACCGTGCAGGTGATCCGCAACGGCGAGGAGTGGCTCGCCCGCGACCGGCCCGACACCCCCCTTCGGCCGGGCGACGAGATCACCTTCCTGTTCATGATGGCGGGCGGATGAGCGGGCCCACCGTCGCGATCGTGGGCTGCGGGGTGGCGGGCGACGAGGCGGCCTTCGCCGCCCGGCGGGCCGACCCCTCGGCCCGCATCGTCGTGTTCACGGCCGACCCGCTGCCCCTGGTGAGCCCCTGCGTTCTGGCGGACTACGTGGCCGGGGAGCTCCCCCGGGAGCGCACCCATCTGCGGCCGGTCGCCGCCTACCGGGAGGCCGGCATCGAGCTGCGGCTCGAGGAGCCGGTGCGCGCGTGGGACCCCGAGCGCCGGGAGCTCCTCACCGCCGGCGGCCGCCACCCCTACGACCGCCTCGTCTGGGCCACCGGGAGCCGGGCCACCTTCCCCGACCTTCCCGGCGTCGGACTCCCCGGCGTGCTCTCGCTGCGCACCCTGTCCGACGCGGACGCGCTGCGGGCCCCTCCCCCGGGCCGGGCCGTGGTGGTGGGCACGGGGCTCGTGGGGGTGGAGGCGGCCTGGGCCCTCCGGGAGCGGGGGTGGGACGTGACCCTGGTGGGCCGCCGGGGCCGGGTGCTCCCCCGGCTCTTCGACGAGCCCATCGCGGCGCGGCTCGCCGAGGCCCTGGAGGGGATCGGGATCCGGCTCGTCCTGGGCGAGAGCCCGGTGGAGGTGCTGGGGACCGCCCGGGCCGAGGGGCTCCGGACCACCCGCGCCGCCTACCCGGCCGACCTCGTGGTGTTCGGCGCCGGCCAGGCCCCCCGGGTCGAGCTGGCCGCGGCCGGCGGCGTGGCCCTGGGTCCCTCGGGGGGCATCGCCACGGACGAGGCCATGGCCACGAACCTGCCGGGGGTCTACGCCTGCGGCGACTGCGCCGAGACCGTGAACCGGTTGACGGGCCGCAGAGGGGTGTTCATGCTCTGGCACAACGCCCGGCGCCAGGGCCGGGTGGCGGGGATCGGGGCCGCCGGGGCCCGCGCCCGGTACCCGGGAAGCCTGGGCGTATCCACCGTGCACGCCGGCCAGGTGGCGGCCGCGTCCATCGGCACCCCGGCCGCCGAGCACCGGGACGGCTCGGCCGACCTCGTGCACCGGCGGACCCCCGACGGCGAGATCGCCCTCGTGATCCGGTCGGGCCGGGTGGTGGGCGCCCAGGCCCTCGGAAACACCGCCCGGATCGGGGAGCTCACCGCCGCGGTGATCCGCCGGGTGGCGCCGGAGCGGCTTCCGGCCCGGCCCACCCCCTGGACCCTGCGGCTCCGCCGCGTTGGTGTGCCCACAGCCCCTTGGAGGACGATCCCATGAGCACCGCCGAGACCGAGAAGCGAAAGGCCCAGATCCGCTGCCTCAACTGCTTCACCCGGTTTTTCCCGGAGCCCGGCCAGAAGGTGGCCCGGTGCCCCGGGTGCGAGATGGAGTGGCGGCTCACCTGGACCGGCCCCCACGCCGTGAAGGTGCGGGGTCCGGTCTGGGACAAGGTGCCCGTCTGAACGGTCCGGTGCGGCGCTTCGACGTCCTGTGCATCGGCCGGGCCTGCGTGGACGAGATCCTGGAGGTCGACGCCTACCCGGCCGAGGACACGAAGGTTCCCCTGGGCGACCGCCTGGTGGAGGGGGGCGGGCAGGCCTCCACGGCCGCCTGCCTCGCGGCCCATCTGGGCGGCCGTGTGGCGTTCCTCGGGGTGTTGGGCGACGACGAACCCGGCCGATTCGCCCGGGAGCGCATGGCCGCGTTCGGGGTGGACCTCTCCCCCTGCCCCCCGCCCCGGGGCACGACCCCGGTGGCCTACTGCGTGGCGTCCCGGGCGGCCGGCACCCGCACCATCCTCTACGAGCCCTCGCCCGAACGCCTCCGGCCCGACGACGTGCCCCCCGAGGCCATCGCCTCGGCCCGGGTGGTGCTCGCCGACCCCCAGGCCGAGCCCCTTCTTCCGACCCTCGTCGCGGCCGCCCGGGCCGCCGGCACCCTGGTGGTGGCCGACGCCGAGCACGCCCGGCCGGGGTGGGAGCAGACCTGGGGCCTCGTGGACGTCCTGGCCGCGGGCGCCTCGTTCCTCGCCGAGGCCTACCCCGGTCTTTCGCCCGCCGAGGCCCTGGAGCGCCTGGCCCGGTCGGCCCGGGGCGCCTGTCTCGCCACCCAGGGCGCCCGGGGGGCGATCGCCTGGCTGGGGGGCCGGGTCCGCCGGTTCCCGGCGCCGGCGGTCGCGGTGCGCGACTCCACCGGGGCCGGCGACGCGTTCCACGGCGCCCTGGCCCTCGCCCTGGCCAAAGGGGCCGACCTCGAGCGCGCCATCCCCTGGGCCGTGCGGGTGGCGAGCCTCTGCTGCCGGGGCCTCGGGGGCCGGAGCTTCCCGGATCCGTCCGAGGTGCTCCCGGGCCCGTGGGAGGGGTGAGAAGGCTCGGCGGCTAGGCGGCTTGGCGGCTCGGCAGGTAAAGCGTCGGGCGTGCCGGGGACCCGGGGGCCTTCCGAGAAGCGGCCGGCCGCCCCGCCCTTGCCTCCCCCGGCCCTCCTCCCCTACCCTCAGCCCCTTCCTGTCCCCCGAGCCGGAGCGGCGCCGTTGCAGGAATCCGCGTTTCTCTCCACCTTCGGCCTCGTGTTCCTGGCCGAGCTGGGCGACAAGACCCAACTGGCCACCCTGGCCCTGGCGGCCCGGTACCGCTGGAGGCCCGTGGTGGCCGGGGTGTTCGCGGCCTTCACGCTCTTGAGCGCGGCGGCCGTGGCCGCCGGAGAACTCGCCTCGGCCGCCCTGCCCCGGGCCTGGGTCCAGGGGGGCGCCGGGGTGCTCTTTCTCGCCTTCGGCGTCCACTCCCTCGTGCGCCGCGGGGCCCCCGAAACGGAAAACGGCCCCAGGGAGAGATCCCTGGGGCCGTTCGCCACGGCGTTTCTCTTGATCTTCCTGGCCGAGCTGGGCGACAAGACCCAGCTCGCCACGGCCGGGCTGGCGGCCCAATGGCGCGCCCCCTGGGCCGTGTTCGCCGGTTCGTGCCTGGCCCTCTGGGCCGCCAGCGGCCTGGGGCTCACCGTGGGGGCGCGGCTCGCCCGATGGGTGTCCCCCCGTCGGCTTCACACCGCGGCCGGCCTGCTGTTCCTCGCGTTCGGCCTCGCGTCCCTCGTCCCCCTGCTATTCGGAAGCCGCTGAGGGTTTCCCGGGGACTCCGGTCCGCGGACACCGGTTTTGCGGTCTTCCGGGTAACTTCGGCTAGGCGGCTGGGCTGCTTGGCAGCTAGGCGGCTAAGAACATCCGGGGTTCCGGCGCCATGGCGCCGGCCAACCTGTGGGAGCGGCTTCCGTACCAGGGGCCAGAA